>ANAW01000297.1:0-1399 GCA_000340945.1 Nocardiopsis synnemataformans DSM 44143
CGGTCCCTCCGGGATGGTCAGGTCACGGCTCCTGGCAGGTCACCTGCGGCTCGATGTTCACGTTCCCCGAGGTGGCGGTGAACCCGAAGCTGGCGCTCTCCCCGGCCGCGAGCGAGCCGTTGTGCGCGGCGTTCGTGGCCTGGAAGTGGGCGCCGTGGTTGACGAGCGAGGCGTTCCAGGCGCTGCTGACCGCCTGGCCGTTGGCGTACACCCAGTCCACCAGCCAGCCGTCGGTCCCGCTCTCCCCCGCGGTGACCTCGACCTCGGCCTGGAAGCCGCCCTGCCACTCGTTGAGGACGGTGTACTCGGCCGTGCAGTACCCGTCCTGCGGCGGGTCCGTGGGCTCCGGCTCGGGGTCCGGCTCCGGCTCGGGGTCCGGGTCGCCGCCCGAACCGCCCTCGAAGACCACGTCGGAGCAGTTGTAGAACGCCTCGGGGCTGTCGGAGCGCTCCCACACCACGTAGATGATGTGCTGGCCCTCCTTGTCGGGCAGGTCCACGTCCCAGTAGTACTCGGCTCCGGCGACGCCGCCGCTGCGCAGCGGCGGGTCGGTGACCTCGTCGATGAGCTCCAGGGAGTCCCAGGTCAGCGCGTCGGTCGCGGGGTCGAACCCGTCCTCGGTGACGTAGGTGTAGAAGGTGCCCGGGTGCGCGGCCCAGGCGTTGTGGTGGAACTCCACCGTCGTGTTGGCGGGCAGCTCGGTGGTCGGCCAGTCGGCGCGGACCGCGTTGAAGGACGAGAAGCTGTCGGTGGGGCCGCACAGCTCGCCGTCGGCCACGAACTCCTGGTGGCGTCCGTCGGAGTTGCTGATGAGGTTGCCGAACCAGTTCCAGAACGGGTAGTTGCCGCCCTCGGCCAGCGCGTCGGCGCAGGCGTCGTTGGTCGGCTGGAGCGCGCCGCCGCTGCTGCCGCCGGTGGCGTCCTGGAAGCAGGCGTAGGTGCGGCTGGCCGGGTAGGTGAACGCGCCGTGGGCCTGGGCCGCGTCGGGCAGCGCGACGACGGTGGTGCCGACGGCGAGGCCGCCGAGCGCCACGGCCATGGCGAGGGTGCTGCGTGACCGCATGGGCCACTCCAATCTCTGTGGGGGGTGCCCGGCCGCACCGGGTCGGTGCGGCCGGGGGTGGGTCGTCTGTTCCCTCAGCGGGACCAGTGGGTGCGTCGGGTCACTTGGTTACGGGGTTACGGGGGCACTGGGCTACGGGATCACCGGGTCGCGGAACGGGGAGCGGACAGGTCAGGAGCCGCTGCACGTGAGCTCGGGCGTGGAGACACCGCCGCTGGAGTTGCCGACGAACCCGAAGGAGGTCGACTGCCCCGCCGCGAGCGTGCCGTTGTAACCCGCATCGGTCGCCGTCACACTGCCACCGCTACCAGTCACCGAAGCGTTCCAGGCGTGCGA
>ANAW01000298.1:0-14309 GCA_000340945.1 Nocardiopsis synnemataformans DSM 44143
CGGGCGGCGTGTTTCGGACAGCATGGGGAACTCCACTGGGTCGTTGGGTACTGATGCCGACTCGGGGGGAGGGAATCGGCGCCACCTGTCCGGGTGCACGGGGCTCGCGGACGTCGTCATCCCGGGTCCGGACTCGCCGGTTCGAGGGTTCCGGACACCGCGCGACGCTTGTCGCCGCAGGTGGAAGAGGGATGGAGGGGAGGCCGCTCGGGCGGCCGGGGAGGCGAAGGCGGGGCAGGGCCTGCGCCGACTGGGGGACGCTCAGCGGTTAGCGCCCTCGAGGGTGCCGGTGACCATCTCGCCCGAGTTGGAGGTGGTCGCGTAGCAGATGATCTCGCGGTCGTTGAACTGGTCCCAGGTCTCCTGGGTGGGGTAGAGGTGACCGACGTAGATCTCCGACTCGGCGTAGGAGACGCCGACGAAGTTGGTGAAGTTCTCGCCGGTGCAGAGCTCCTCGGCCTGGGTCATCGTCGCGTCCGCGCCGGGGTACTCGGCCTCGGTCATGTCGTAGGCGAAGAAGAACTCCGAGTCGTGCTCCTCGGCGCAGTCCACCAGCGGGATGTTGCTGACCTCGCCGCTGGCGAGCGCGGTGTTCATCTCCTCCTCGACGAAGCATTCGCCGACGTTGAGATCCATCACGTTGCCGGCACCCATGAAGGACATGAGGGCACCGCAGCCGCTGAGGGCGAACACGCTGCCCGCGGCGAGCACCGAGATGCCGGCGGTACGCAGGATGGGGGAGAAATTCGACATGGGGATACTCCGAAAGTTATGCATGGGGCTCGCCGTCCTGGGAGAGGCGGCGAGAAGGTAACAATTCACTACCTGGGGGTTTATGTCAATCTCATCTGCGAAAACGACGGGAAGGCAGCGGGGCGTCACGCTGTGCGTCCACGGTCCTTCTCCTGCTTCACCCTTATGGGATGCAGCGAACGCGAAGCAGCACATCACAGACCTATGACGTTTTCCGGAGCCGCACCCCTGTTCACGCGGTCACGGAAAGTGACACGCGTGCGCGCGCGAATTCAGGGACGGGATTCCGGAAAGGAAACGGAAAGCTTCCAGGGGAATGCGGGGAGTGACCGAATTCAAAGGAACGCGCGGCCGGACGCGGGGGTGCGGCGGGAGTCGCCGCGGACAGCACGAGGGCCCCGGCCGTTTCCGGCCGGGGCCCTCGCCTCGGGTGCGTCATCAGGGACTCGAACCCCGGACCCGCTGATTAAGAGTCAGCTGCTCTAACCAACTGAGCTAATGACGCCTGTTGTTCACCACCCTGCCTTCCGGCCGCGGCGACACGGTCAACTCTACCCGACCGGAGGAGTGCCCCGCGCCGCGAACCGCACGATGTGGGGCACACCACCGAGCGCCACCGCCCGAACCACCACCGCACCGGCATCCCGGAGAGCAGGATCCGCGACTCCGCCGCGACCGGGCCGCGGGGCACGGGCACGCGGACGCCCGGCACCGCCCCGGCCCGGGCCCCGCCGTGCGCCGCTGGCCGGGACGGGCCGCCGTGCCCGTCCGCCGCGCTGGCCGGACGCAACACGAAGGCCCCGGGCGGAAGGCGGTGCCTTCGACCCGGGGCCGTTGTCTGTGCGCCATCAGGGACTCGAACCCCGGACCCGCTGATTAAGAGTCAGCTGCTCTGACCAACTGAGCTAATGGCGCCTGTCGTGCCATGGTACCGGCCCTGGGGGCCGCCCCTGGCGACGTCGTTAACTCTAGCAGGACCGCAGGAGGGCCGCGAACCGATTACGGACCGGCGGGAGTGACGGTCCTCCGTCGGTCCCCTGCCCGGAAGGCCTAGGCGAAGGCCAGGAACAGCGCGACGACCACGGCGATGAGCAGGACCGCGCCGACGACCGCCAGCACGATGGGCATGACCGGGCGGCGTGCGGGCTCCTCGGTGTTCGGGTTCTCGTCGACGAAGCGGCGGAAGTGCTGCGTGGTTCCCGCCGGGTCCAGGTTGGGATCGTTGTTCTGTGTCATGGGGTTGACCCTAGCGACTCATGGGAGTGATGAGGACCCCCGTGGGTATATCTAACCCTTTTCGCTACACGCTCTTGGTCCTGCCCCGATCACGCACCCGCGGGGAACGCGCCGGGCGACGCGGCGCGCACTCCGCGCCCCCTCGCGGGCGGCCACTTCTCACCCGGGTGAAAGCCGAACGTAAGATCCCTGGTCGACACTGGCGTCGGGAGGGTGGGGCTCGGCCGGTACTTCCCCGCGGCCGTGTCGCCCCTCCCGGGGCCCGGCACGCAGCACGGCGGCCATCCGGGCCGTGGGCGTGCTCCCGCGTGCCGGGTCCACCCCCTCCAGTCGGCGCACCAGTTCCGCGGCGGACCGGTCCGGGCGGGTGTCGTCGAGCCAGACCGCCGCCATGCGCAGCGGCAGGGGCAGGTACCCCAGGGCGTGGGCGAGGCGGCGCAGCACCGACTCGGCGCACCGGGCCCGCCCCTCCCGCGCGCGCAGCAGGTCCACCGCCGCGTCCGGGGTCAGCGGACCCACGGGAAGGGCCCGCAGGCCGTCGCGCACCAGCAGGTCGGTCAGCCAGTAGCGGCTGGTGACGAGCGCCGCGCATCCGGTGCCGCCGGGGAGCAGGGGGCGCACCTGGCGCGCGGAGGCCGCGTTGTCCAGGACCAGCAGGACGCGCCGGTGCGCCAGCAGCGTGCGGACCCTCGCGGCGGCCTCGTCGGCGTCCATGGCCTCGGTGCCGCGGGTGCCGGTGGACAGGGAGCGCACCAGGCGGCGCAGCACCTCGGCGGGGTCGCGCGGGTTGCCGTCGTCGCCGCGGAGGTCGACGTAGAGCTGTCCGTCGGGGAAGTGCGGCGCGGCCGCGTGCGCCCAGCTCAGGGCGAGGGCGCTGGCCCCGGCGCCCGCGGGGCCGCGCACCAGCGCGCTGCCCGGAGCGGTGCTGGAGGGGTCCACCAGCCGGTCCATCTCGGCCAGGGCCCCGTCGCGCCCCACCAGCGCGGAGGGCGCGGCGGGCAGCTCGGCCGGGGCGAGGGCGGCCGACACCCGGTCGGGCGCGTGGACCGGGCCGTCGCCGCGCCCGTCGCGTTCCCCCTCCCCCGTCGGGGCGTCCGGCCCGGCGGCCGGTCCGGTGCGCGGTCCGGCGTCCGCGTCCGCGTCGGTGTCGGTGTCGGGTCCGGCGTTCGGCCCGGCGTTCGGCCCGGCGTTCGGCCCGGAGCGGGTCCCGGCGGCCGGAGAGGGGGGCCGGGACCCGGTGCGCTCCTCCACGGAGGCGCGCTGGCGCGGGACGCTGGTGCGCGGGGCGCGGTCGAGGTCGCCGCGCAGGACGCCGTGGAAGGTCTCCTGGAGTTCGCGGCCCGGGTCCGCGCCCAGGTGCTCGGCCAGCGCGTCGCGGGTGCGGGCGTACACGCGCAGGGCCTCGCTGGGGCGCCCGCAGCGGTAGAGGGCGGTCATCTGGACGCGGATGAGGGGCTCGCGCTCGGGGTGGTCGGTGGCGATGGGGCCGATCTGGTCGGCCACCCGCTCGTGGTCGCCCCGGGCCAGGGCCGCGCCGAACCCCTCCTCGGCGGCCCGGAGGAGTTCCTCGTTCAGGGGCGGGACGTCGCGCTGGTGCAGGACGGGGCTGACGACGTCGGCCAGGACGGGGCCCCGCCACAGCCCCAGGGCGCTGATGAGCAGGTCGGCGCGGTCGGAGGGGTCGGCGCCCCCGTCGGCGCGGCGGACCAGGGAGCGGAAGCGCAGCAGGTCGCACTGGTCCTCGGTGAGGTCGACCCGGTAGCCGCCGTCGCCGCCCGTGATGAGCGGGGTGCCGCAGTGCTGGTCGAGGACGGCGCGCACGCGGGTCACGTGGACCTGGAGGGCGCTGCGCGCGGACGGGGAGGCCGGGGCGCCCCAGACGCGTTCGATGAGGTGCGCGGTGGAGACGGTGCGTCCGGTGTTGAGCAGGAGCGTGGCCAGCAGGGCACGGCGCTTGTCCCCGCGCAGGCGCAGCGGGGCCCCGTCCATCTCGACGCCGAACTGCCCGAGCAGTCCGACGCGCAGCCCGCGGGCGGTGCGTCCGGACGCGCCCTGCCGGGCCTGTCCGGCCGTGTCGTGCCACCGCCTCGCCGGGTCGCTCAGCGACACAGCACCCTCCCCCTCGCGGAGCGCGCGTGTGAGCGGGTGAACCCCGGCGCCCCTGGCTCCAGGGTGCCGTCTGAGCTGGGATATCGCAATCACGCACCCCGCACTTGCCGCTGGGGCCGTCCCTTGGAATCCTGGATTCTCCCGCTTTTTCCCCTCTCCTCGTTGACTCTTCACCACGACCGAAAGAAACTTTCCTCCATGGCGGAAATTCCGAAGCCTGCGGGCGGCCGGGCGGAGACCGGACACGTCTCCGCGCCGCCCGTTCCCACGACGGTCCTGCGCATCAGGTCGCTCCTGCCCTCTCTCGCGCCCGCGGAGCGGCGGGTCGCGCAGCACGTCGTCGACGACCCCGAGCGGGCCGCCGCCTCCTCCATCACCCAGCTCGCCAAGGACTGCGCCACGTCCGAGGCCACCGTGATCCGGTTCTGCCGCACCATCGACTTCAGCGGCTACCGGGAGCTGCGCCTGGCCCTGGCCACCGAGGCCGGTCAGGCGCGGGGCGCCCGCGGGGCGGCGCCGGAGCTGTCCAGCGACATCAACCCCGACGACACCCTCGTCACGGTGGTCCAGAAGATCGCCTACACCGATGCGCGCGCGGTGGAGGAGACCGGCGCCGCCCTGGACGTGGAGGTGCTGCGCACGGTCATCGACACGATGGCGGGCGCGCGGCGCATCGACGTGTACGGGGTGGGCGCGAGCGCGTTCGTCGGCGCCGACCTCCAGCAGAAGCTGCACCGGATCGGACTCACCTCGTTCGCGTGGTCGGACGCGCACGTGATGCTCACCAGCGCGGCCCTGCTGGACGAGCGCGACGTGGCGATCGGCATCTCCCATACCGGGACGACCATAGACACGGTGCAGGCGCTGACGGAGGCGGGGCGGCGCGGCGCCCGGACCGTCGCCGTCACCAACTTCCCCCGCTCGCCGATCGGGTTCGCCGACCACGTGCTGACCACCGCGGCCCGCGAGACCACGTTCCGGTCGGGGGCCACCGCGAGCAGGCTCGCGCAGCTGACCGTGGTGGACTGCCTGTTCGTGGGTCTGGCGCAGAGCCGCTACACCGACAGCCGCACCGCGCTGGAGACGACCTTCGAGGCGGTGCGGGGGCTGCGGATCAACGACGACCGCAGGCGTCGCAGGGGTGAGGCCCCCGGCGGCGGGAGCACGGACGAGAACGACGGCTGACCGCAGGCGTCCCGTGCCACCGCCCGGCTCCGACCGGCGGCGGGACGGGACGATCGACCGAGGGAAAGGAACGGCACCGGTGCGGACCGAACAGGAGAGCGCTGTGCACGAAGACGGGCGCGGAACCCGGCCGGAAGGCGGGGGCGCCCCTCGGGAGGCCGGCGCCCCGCTGCCCTCCGGGGGGACCGAGGGCGGTGCGGCCGTGATCGTGCGCGCGCCCACGGAGACCCGCAACTCCGGTACCCACGACATCGACCTGCTCCCGGCGCTGGACGTGCTGCGACAGATCAACGCCGAGGACGTCACGGTCCCCGGCGCGGTGGGCGCGGTCCTGCCGGAACTGGCGCGGGCCGTGGAGCTGGGGGTGTCCGCCCTGGAGAGCGGGGCGGCCATCCACTACTTCGGCGCGGGCACGTCGGGGCGGATCGCCGCCCAGGACGCCGCCGAGCTGCCGCCGACCTACGGCGTGCCCGCCGCGTGGGTGGTGGCCCACCACGCGGGCGGCGGTGAGGCCCTGGCGCGGGCCGTGGAGGGGATCGAGGACGACTGGGAGTCGGGCCGGGCCGACGCCGCCGGGATCGCCCCGGGGTCGCTGGTGGTCGGCCTGGCTGCCAGCGGGCGCACCCCGTACGTGGGCGGGGCGCTGGAGGCGGCCCGGGAGCGCTCGGCCGCGACGGTGCTGATCAGCGCGAACCCGCAGGCGCCGCTGGCGCGCGACGCGGACGTGCACGTGGGCATGGCCACCGGCGCGGAGGTGATCGCCGGGTCCACACGGATGAAGGCGGGCACGGCGCAGAAGCTGGCGCTGAACGCGTTCTCCACCGCGGTGATGGTGCGGATGGGGCGGACGTACTCGAACCTGATGGTGGGGGTGGACGCCACCAACGGCAAGCTGCGCGGCCGGGTGGTGACCATCCTGACGCAGGCCACCGGGCTGGACGAGCGGGTGTGCGCGGAGGCGCTGAACGCGGCGGAGGGCGACACCCGCGTCGCGCTGGTGTCGCTGCTGGCCGACGTGGACGCGGCCGCGGCGGCCCGGGCCCTGGGCGCGGCGCGGGGCCGGGTCCGCCCCGCGCTGGCCGCGCTGGCCGGGCTGGGCCTGCCGGGCCCGGTCGCCCCGGAGTAGGCGGCGGGGCGGCCGGGGGCCCGCGCGGGTCCTCCGCCCGAGTGGGACGGGGCCCGCGCGGATCCTCCGCCCGAGTGGGTTGAGTCCCGCGCGGGTTCTCCGTCCGAGCGGGTCGGGGCCCGCGCGGGTTCTCCACAGGCCGGAGGTCCCTCTGGCACGGGGTGGGGCGGGCGGCGTAGGCTCGGTTCCGGGGGCGCCGCGCGCCGCCGTGGGAGGGGTTTGGTTCCCCCGTATCCGAGTGTCCCGCGCCGCCGCCCGCCCCGCCAGTCCCTGTCCGCGGTTGTGGACGGCCCCCGCCCGGCTCAGCCGCGTTCGAGGGCGGTGCCGATCAGACCGATCGGCGGGGACCCCAGGTCCAGCAGGGCCCGGTGGAAGCGCTCGAGGGTGAACCCGTCGCCCCAGCGCTCGCGCGCCCGCTCCCTCAGCCGCAGGATCTCCAGCTTGCCCCAGGTGTAGCGGCCGTAGGTGGGGTCGAAGGTGGCGCGGCGCGCCTCGGCCAGGGCCGCGGGCCCCTGGAGCGGGGTGTCCTCGGAGAAGCGGGCGGCAGCCTCCTCCACGGTCATGGTCCCGCTGTGCACGCCGATCGCCACGGACAGGCGGGTGACGCGGATGAGCGCCTCCACCCACACGCCGGTCTCGAAGTGGTCGGCGGTCCAGGCGGGGTCACCCAGGCGTTCGGCGGCGTAGGCGCCGAAGCCCTCCTCCACGCACAGCTCCTCCACGTAGTGCGCCCACCCCTCGGCGAAGGTCATCGAGTGCAGGGCGCGGCGCACCGGCCCGGGCGCCCGGCGCAGGGCGCGGCCGTGGGAGAAGTGGCCGGGCGCCACCTCGTGCACGCTCACGGCGGGCAGGGTGGTGTGGCTGAACATCTCCAGCCACTCGTCGGCCTCCTCCGCGGTCCAGGAGGCGTCGGGCGGGGTGATGAAGTAGAAGGAGGGCGTGTCGGCCTCCCACGGGCCCGACCACGCCATCATCGCGGTGGCCCAGCGCTGGGAGGGCGGGGAGACGTCCACGCGGCACTCGCCGTCGTTGTGGGGCGCCAGGCCGCGTTCGGCGGTGAACGCCGCGGCCAGCTCCGTCCAGCGGCGGGCGGCGTCGAGGACCCCGTCGGTGTCGGGGTGCTGGCGGGTGAGCTCGCGGACGAACTCCATGGTGTCGCGACCGGGCGCGAGGCGCCCGGCGGACTCGGCCAGGTGCGCGCGGAGGCGGTCGCGTTCGGCGTCGGCGCGGGCGGCCAGGTCCGCGAGGTCGACCTCGACGGCCTCGCCGCTGCCCATGAGGCGGGCGAGCGGCTCGGCGCCGAGCCCGGCGCTGCGGGGCCCCTCCCGCACCGCCTTCTCGACGTGGGCGAGCAGGCGCGCGTGCGCGGCGAGGGCCGCGTCGCGCACGTCGGCGGGCAGGTCCTCGGGGAGTCCGTCGGCCACCCCCCGGACGGCGCCGAGGAGGGACTCGGCGAGGGGAGCGGGCAGGCGGTCCAGGGCCGCGACCGCGTTGTCGACCACGCGCGGCCACTCGGCCAGGTGGGCGGTGCGGGCGGCGTCGCGCCCGGCCCGGGGCGCGTACGCGCGGTCGTAGCCCGACAGGTCGAGCTCGTTGACGTGGTACAGGGGGTTGGCCCGGTGCAGTTGGAGTTCGCCCAGCTCGTAGCGCAGGGCGTTCTCGAAGGCGGCCAGGTGGGCCTCGTCGTGCGGGTCGTCGAGGGGTTCTCCGCCGAGGCCGGACAGGGCGGTCCGGACCCCTTCGGGCGACAGGTCGGCGACCCTGCCGTCGTACTCGTGCATGCCGGAGCCCTCACGCATGTTCCCCGGCCTGAGGTCGGCCAGGCGCCGGAGCCGTGCGGGCAGGTCGTCGTGCTGTGACTGGAAGGACATGCGGTGACTCTAGCTCCGGCGCGGGCCGTGCGGACAGCCGGTTCGCGGGCCTGAGCCGGGCCGGAAACCGGAACCGCGAGCCCGGCCCGTTCACGAACCCGGGTCGGGCCAGGGCCGGGTCGGAGCCGGAACGGAGCCGGGTCTGAGCCGAACCGGAACCGGGCCGGGGCCGGGCCGGAGCCGGATCGATCGGATCCGCTGCGCTGTACCGGAACTCCGGAGCGGAGCCGGGCGTCTTCCCAAGCGTGACGATCCCAGATCCCGCCACATCCCAGAGTCCTCCGTCCGACGACGACACCGGCGTCCTCCGCGAACGGCCCTCCGCCGGTTCCGACGACGCCGGAGGCCGCGTTGCCGCTGGTCCCGGCGGCCGCCGCGGGCGCCGGGGGGGGGGGGGGNTGGCGGGCTGCGCGCCGTTCCTGTGGGTGCTCTCCTCCACCTCCGACCACCGCCACACCGCCGCCTCCGTGCCGGAACGCCCGGTGGCCCTGGTGCTGGGTGCCGGTGTGCGCCCCGACGGGCGGCCCAGCCTGCTGCTGGCCCGGCGCCTGGACACCGCCGCCGACCTCTACTTCGCCGGGAAGGTCGAGGTCGTACTGGTGACCGGCGACAACAGCGTCGAGCACTACAACGAGACCGACACGATGCGCGCGTACCTGGTGGACGCCGGGGTCCCGGGAGAGCACATCGTCGGCGACTACGCCGGGTTCTCCACCTGGGACTCGTGCGTGCGGGCCCGCGAGGTGTTCGGGGTCCGGGAGGCCACCGTGATCACCCAGGACTTCCACCTGCCCCGCGCCGTGCGGCTGTGCCGTTCGGCGGGCATCGACGCGGTGGGCGTGGCCGACTCCAGCATGGAGGAGCGCGCCTTCGCCACCGTGTACGGGTGGTTCCGGGAGGTCCCGGCGGCGGTGGCGGCGCTGGGCTCGGTGGTGCTGCGGCCCGACCCGATGTTCCTGGGCGACTACGAGTCCGGTGTGGACGAGGCCCTGGCGCTGGAGCGCGAACCGGGTTCGACGGACAGCTGAGCCCGCCCCGGCCCGGACGCGAACCGGGTTCATCGGACAGCTGAGCCCGCCCCGGTCCCGGAGCCGCGCGGGGCGGCCCGGAGTCCGCGGCGGGCGGTCGCGACCGGTCCGGTCCACCGGCGCGGGAGCCCCGCCGCACCGGTGGACCGGGCACGCCCTACCGTCCGCCGCCGAAGAGGCGTCCCAGCAGCCCGCCGGGCTGGGGGGCGGCGGGCTGCTGCGACTGCGGGGCCGCGGCCTGACCCGGCTCCGGTTCGGGCTCGGGCTCCACACCCACGAGCGCGCAGAAGTCCTCGACGTCGTCCGGCAGCGCCCAGGCGCTCAGGGTCCGCGTGAACTCCTCGTCCTCCCAGGCGGAGGCGGGGAGTTCGGCGATCGTCCAGAGGACCTTGAGGGTCTCCTCGTCGTAGTCGGCCTCGGCGTGCTCCTCGGCGGTGTGGCCCTTGCTGCGGGGGCCGAGCACCAGTTCCAGGCCGACGCCCGTCACGAGGGCGCGCGAGTCCTCCTCGCCCTTGATCAGGCCGGGGAGGATGTCCAGGCGCAGGCGGCGGGCGCGGTCGCCCGCGCGGCCCAGCGCCAGGAAGCCCAGGACCTGCGGGGAGTGCCCGCCGCAGTGCGGCCAGGACTCGTTGAACAGGCCCTGGTAGCCCATGGAGGTGCTGCCGCCGCGGCCGACGCGGCGCAGCGCCTCGCGCGGGGTGTTCTCGCCGTGGATGAGCAGCATCGCCACCGAGGCGGCGAAGGAGTTGTACAGGTTCCCGCCCGCCATCTGGTGGGTGAGGCCGACGGAGACGTCGAGGTCGGTCGGGCTGGCCAGCAGGCCGAGGGCGAACAGTTCCGCGGGGAGCGGGTCGCCGCCGCTGTCCAGCACGTTCATCACGTCGCGCAGGCTCGTGGGCGCCTGCGGGGCCGGGCGCAGGTCCTTGGCGAGCAGGACCTGGGAGGCGCCGGTGATCTCGGCGGTGATGCGCTCGGCGTCGTCGGGCAGGAAGGCCAGCAGGTAGCTCACCCACTCCCCCGCGCGGTCCATGCCGCCGCGGTTGGCGCCGCCGCTGAGCAGCGTGACCAGGTCGGGAACGCGGGCGCGGACGGCCTCGTAGGTGTCCAGCTCGGCCTGGAGGAGCGCGGCGCCGTCGGGCTGCTCCATCACGGCGAGCCGGTTGCGCATGCGGTGATAGTGCTGCTCGTCCGGGGCCTCCTCGACCCAGTCGCGGTACTGCTGGCGGACCTTCTCGGCGTCGTTGGAGGCCGCCCAGGCCACCTCGTCGCGCCACTGGTCCAGGTCGCGGGCCTCGGGGAAGCGGTCCTCGGCGTGCCCGGCCACCAGCTCCAGGAGGAGGCTGAGGGGACGCCAGCGGTCGGTGGCCGGGGTGGACTCGGCGCAGGCGAGGTCGACCAGGAAGTCGACCGCCCTGGGCGCGGCGAGGTGTCCGGGCGCGGGGAAGTGGATGAGGTCGTGGAGTTCGGAGAGCGCGCTGTCGCTCCCGGCGAGCTGGCCGAGGAGTTCGGGGATCCGTGCGCCGCCCTCGGGGGCCAGGGCTGCCCAGTCCACGTTCTCCGCGCCGTCGTGTGGGTCGGTGGTCGCGTTCATGGTGCCGATTATCCCGCCTGAGCCGGTGCGCGCGAACCGGCCTGTGGACGAACGGAGCAGGGTGGCGGCCCCGAACTCCGGGGCCGAGGGGCGGGCAGCACGAGGCGGAGGAGCCCGGGGATCCCCCTGTCACCAGCCTAGGACCGCGCCGTGTTGTGGCGCCAGAGGCGGTTCGCGCCTGTGGACAGCCCCCGGCGACCGCTGAGCCCGGCTCGGCCCCGCTCAGGAACAGGACCCGCCGGAAACCCGGCCCGGGCCGGCCCCGCTAGAGCTCTGCCCGGGCGGGGGCCGGGCGCAGCACGGCGTCGCGCAGGGCCTTCACCGCGGCGGCGACCTCGCGGGCGTAGCCGATCACGGTGGAGCGGCGGCGGGCGCCCAGGCTGGAGTCGCCCACCCCGACGGCGTCGATCCCCGCGGCGCGGGCGAGGGCGACCGTGCGGGGCAGGTGGAAGGACTGGGTGACCATGGTCGCCTCGCGCACGCCGAACAGGTCGCGCACCCGCACGCAGGTGTCCCAGGTGCGGTAGCCGTGGCGGTCGGCGTCGATCCGGTCGGCGGGCACGCCCTGTCCGACCAGGTACGCGGTCATGGTGTCGGTCTCTCGGCGGGACACCTCGCGGTTGTCGCCGGAGACGATGATCCGCTCGACCCGGCCGTTCTCGTACAGGCGCACGGCCAGGTCCAGGCGGCGGGCGAGCAGCGGCGAGGGTCCGTCGTTCCAGGCGGCGGCCCCCAGGACCACGGCCACGGGCCGGTGCGGGACGGTGTCGACCTCCCTGCGGCGCCCGGCGCTGCCCAGGAAGGTCCAGGCGTAGGGGGCCAGTGCCAGGGCGCATCCGCCCGCTCCGACCGCCGCGATCCACAAGCCCACCCTGCCGCCCCTTCCGTCGTCCGGCGCGCAGTCCGCCCCGCGCGTGCGTGCGCGGGGACGACGAAGCCGAGCATGCGGTGCGTCTCGGCCGGTCCGCCCCCGCGTGCGTGCGCGGGGCCGCGCGCCGCACCCATCATGGCGCACCGGCGGAGCACAGGTATCCGAACGAAGGCACACGAACCCGCACGAGGCACAGGAAAAGGGGACGTGTCGCAACGTTCGCGCCCGGTCCGCCCCCCCCGGGGCGTCCGGGACCGGCCCGAGGAGTCGGCCGCGACCGGTCTCCGGCCCGAGGAGCCGCACCGCGACCACGGGGGCTCCGGGCCTCCGTGGCGCGGCACGACCGCACGGATGACAGCCGTACCGCGACCGCGCGGGGCTCCGGACTCAGCTCCCGAGACCCGCCAGACCGCCCCAGGAGAAGGGCCGCTTGTACCGGATCGTCAGGGAGCCGCCCTGGCAGGAACCGGTGATGACGAAGTGCGGGGCGGACGCCCGGCGGAGGGAGTCGGCGCTGTTGCGCAGCGTGCCGAACCAGGAGGCGTCCGCCTCCACGTCGGCGGTGGCGCCCTCGGGCAGGATCACGTCGCCCGAGCCCCAGGAGGCGTCGACGTGGACCTCGACGACGGCGGTGGTCAGGGAGGCCTCGCGGAAGTCGAGCCGGGTGGAGCCGTACTTGTTGTACACCTCGACGCGGCGCGGCACCTGCCACGCGCCCTTGCGGACGACGGGGCTGCCCTGGGAGCGGACGACGAGGGCGTCGCCGCCGTCGCGGCGCTCCGGGAGAGCGCCCTCCACCGGCGGCGGGACGGGTCCCGGCAGCGCCTCGGCGCCCGTCGGCAGGTCGGCGGTGACCGGTTCGAGGTCGGCGTAGGTCTTGGCCGCGTAGACGGCGTTGAGCCGTTCGTCGAGTTCGTCGAGGGTGATGCGCCCCTGCGCCGCCGCCTCTCGCAGGACCTCTGCCACCTGGTCCCTCTCCGCGTCGGAGACACGCATCCGACTCATGTCCTTGGAGGCCACTATCGCTCGCCCGGTCCTTCCCGCTCTTTTGTCACCACCACGGTAGAGCATGAGCGGAAAGGAGCACGGGGTGGAACCGGCGCCGCCGCGGTCCGGCCCTCTCGCTGGGCGGGAGCGGCCGCGGGGCCGTGTCCGGCACCCGCGTCCCGTGCGCTCCAGGTTCGCGGCCCCGCGCGCTTTGGGGAGGTCGGGGACTGGGTACCGCTTCTCTAGGGTGGTTGAGGACTCTGCCGGGGTAGGACGGACCCCGGCAGAGTCCTGAACCACATGTGGTTCCTGCCTCTCCCCGGTACACGATCTCGCGTCGGCGCGCGTCTGCACAGCGCGTGTCCGCAACCGGCCACACGGCGGACCACTCCCCCGCCGCACGGTCCGCCGTGCGGACTCGGCTCGCGGTCCGCCGTGCGTGCCCGGCGCGCCCCTCCCGCCCCCCGCTTTTCGGTCCTGCCCTCCCCGTGCGATCGAGGCGCCCTCATCCTCCCCGGCATCCCCACGCGGAACAGGCACTCTCCCGGTGCCCGCCCCTGCCGTTCAACCGGTTTCGGTCAGATACATAACCCGGGTTCCGGACACAGAGTCCGGCCGGAGAACCGCAGGTCACGGGAGCCTTCCCCGTCCGCTCCGGAAAACCTTCGCACTCCTCTCGAACACACCTCCGTAAAGACCCGCCTGAACTGCGAGAACACGAGCCCTACAACCCCTCCGAAACCTGACGGGAAACGCACCGGGAGCGGCGTTTGCCGGAATTCCGCGGCGAGCATCATTCCTTTGGGAGCCGCGGCCGCACAGGCCGTTCTCCCAGGCCAGACCATCCGCTCCGACCTCCCCGAGCACCACAGACACCACCTTGGTCGAAGACCGGAGGAAACCACGACGTGTCCGCCCTCGCGATCGCCCCGACGTTTCTCAGCGACTTCACCCGCCTCACGCCCGACGTCCAGCTCAACACCCTGGCCGTGATGCGTGCCTGCCAGGTCGGCGACGAGCCCGACCTGGAGTCCGTCGCGGGCTCCGCGGACCCGGGCGTCCGGGTCGTCAGCATCGCCCCCGACTGGTCCGGCGTCGTCGTCCCCGACGCCGCGGGTCACGGCCGGAGCGGCGACGGCCGCCTCGCCGACGGCACGCACTACCGCCTAGTCACCGTGCGCCCGCGCGACGAGGCCCTGCGCTTCGCGCGCGACCTGCGCCCCGAGGCCTCGGCCGGGATCGACCCCGCCGAGGCCGACCCCACGCCCAGCGGCCCGCCCGAGCTCGCCGGAGCCCTGAGGGCTCCCTTCGACCAGTGGCAGCTGACCCTGCACCCCGACCAGCACCGGATCACCGAGGCGCACTACAACGGGTCCACGCAGGTCACCGGCGGCCCGGGGACCGGCAAGACCGTGATCGCGCTGCACCGCGCCGCCTACCTGGCCGAGCGCGACGCCGCCGCCAGGCCCGAGGACAACCGCGAGTCGGTGCTCCTGACCACCTACAACCGGGCGCTGGCGCAGTCCCTGGCCGAGCGGCTGGGCCAGCCCCC
>ANAW01000299.1:0-7836 GCA_000340945.1 Nocardiopsis synnemataformans DSM 44143
GCTCCTGACCACCTACAACCGGGCGCTGGCGCAGTCCCTGGCCGAGCGGCTGGACCAGCTCCTGCCCGACCCCGGCGTGCGCGCCCGGGTGCGCGTGGCCACCATCGACAGCCTCGCCCACTCGGTCGTGCAGGCCCACACCAGCGTGGCGCCCCGCCTGATCGGCAAGGACGAGCTGGCCCGGCGCTGGCGCGCGGTGGCGGTGGCCGACGGCCTGCCCTTCTCCGGCCGCTTCCTGGTGGACGAGTGGGAGCAGGTCATCCTCGCCAAGGGCCTGGAGCTGCTGCCCGACTACATCCGCTGCGAGCGCAGCGGGCGGGTGCAGCACCTGGCCCCCGAGCACCGCCGCCAGGTGTGGGAGACCGTGCGGCGCTACGTCGGCGCCATGCGGGTGGAGGGGATGTGGTCCTACCCCCAGCTTGCCGCGGAGGCCGCGCGGATCCTGGACCGCGGTGAGCCGCTGTTCCGGCACGCCGTGGTCGACGAGGCCCAGGACCTGCACCCGACGCAGTGGCGGATGCTGCGCGCCGCCGTCCCGGAGGGGCCGGACGACCTGTTCATCGTCGGCGACCCGCACCAGCGGGTGTCCGACAACCGGGTGTCGCTGGCCTCGCTCGGCATCAACGTGCGCGGGCGCGGCCAGCGGCTGCGGGTGAGCTACCGGGTGACCCAGGAGATCCTGGACTGGAGCATGCCGATCCTGGACCGCCGCTCGGCCCTGGGCATGGACGACAACGCCGACACCCTGGCCGGGTACCGCTCCCTGCTGCGCGGTCCGGCACCGGTGGTGCGCGGCTGCGAGGACCGCGCCGAGGAGCTCACCGCGCTGGGCGACTGGGTGCGGGTGTGGCTGGAGGCCGGGGTCAACCCGGCGGAGATCGCGGTGGCCGGGCGCAACCAGTGGGTCGTGCGCGGCATCGCCAAGGAGCTGGAGGCCAGGGGCGTCCCCACCGCCCAGTTGGAGGACAGCGGCGCCGCCGAGGCGGTGCGGGTGGGAACGATGCACCGGCTCAAGGGCCAGGAGTTCCGCTGCGTGGCGCTGATCGGCGTCAGCGACCACCTGCTGCCGCCCAAGGCCGCGATCGAGGCGGCCGACGGCGACCAGGTGGCGCTGGAGCACGCCTTCCAGCAGGAGCGGACGCTGCTGTTCGTGGCCTGCACCCGGGCCCGTGACGCGCTGTACGTGTCGCACGTGGACCGGGCCAGCCGTCTGATCGACTCCGGTCTGTGACAGCGGGAGGGCGGGGGCGTCGCGGTGGCGGCGCCCCCGCCCTCGCGTGCGTCGGGGTCAGGCGCCGCCGTAGCGGCCGTTGAGGTTCGGGATGCTCATGACGTCGGTGCTGGCCAGCGGGTTGTCCACGTCCACGTCGGTGACGATCATGTACGGCAGCAGCAGCGGGGGCGGGAAGTCCGGCGTGAAGGTGAGCGGGATCCCGAGGATGCGCACGTGCATGCGCGTGATGTGCATCTGGACGGATCCGTCCATGGTCATGGTGGGCAGTCCCAGGCTCATCCGGGTTCCGGCGTCCTCGAACCACAGTTCGGCGTCGACGAAGTCGGCCCGGCTCATGGTCAGCCGGATGTACCTCCGGGGGCCGTCGAGGGTGGGGCACTCCACCACGCCGTCGTAGCGGGCGCCGCTCATCGTCAGCCGGTCGGCGGTCAGGCCGGAGGTGCGGACCGAGCCGGTGGAGCAGTCGTAGGCCTCCTCCACCGGAACCTCGGGGAGCTCCCCCTCGTCCTGGGCGGCCTGACAGGCGCGGACCGCGTCCAGAAACTCCTCCTCGGTCCCCGCCAGGGCGGACTCACCGGTGCTCATCTCGCACTCGTCCGGATTCGCCTCCTCCTGGTCCTCCTCGTCCTCCTCCGGCTCCTCCTCGGCCCCCTCGTCCTCGGGCTGCTCGTCCCCACCGCCCCCGTCGCCCGCGCCGGGTTCGGTCCCCGGTGGGGTGGGCCGGTCCGTGGGACTCGCCGATGGTCCGTCGGAGGGGGAGGGCGAGGGAGAGGGCTCGTCGGCGGGCTGCTCCTCCTCGTCGCCCGGGGGCAGGAACCAGTCCCAGGGCCAGTCGGCGGGCGCCGCGGCGCTGACCAGGGTCACGGCCAGCGCCAGGGGCAGGGCGAGTGCGGCCAGCGGCCGGGCTCCCGGCCGGGGGTCGCGGACGGCCTCGTCGGGTGTTCCGGGGCCGGTGTCCTCGTCGGAGACGGTCTCGGCGAAGGCCGGGGGTTCCTCCCCGGCCGCGCGCCCACCGTCCTCGTCAGGCGTCCCGGAAGCGGCGACGTCGGCGTCCGCGGTCCGGCGGCGTCCCCGGCCGCGCCTCGGGCGGCGGCTCACGCGGGGCGCCCACGCGAAGACGAGGGAGCCGCCGACGATGCCGAGCAGCATCCCGATGACGAAGCCGCCGAAGTTGGAGGTCACGAAGGACACCAGGGCGAGCATGAGCCCGACCACCCCGAAGAAGAGGTGCTGTGCGGTCTGGAACCAGCTCAGCACGCCCAGCGTGATCAGCAGCACCGCGATGAGCGGGCCCGACACACCGGCGATACCGGTGTAGGCGATCAGGTTGATGGGCAGGATCAGGCTCTGCGCGGCCGGCGCGACCAGCAGCTCGACTCCGGCGATGACGAGGAGGAGCCCGCCCCAGAACGGGCGGCCGCGCCGCCAGTTCCGGAAGCGCTCCCGGCCCCCGCGGAGCAGGGTCAGTGCGTGGGCCATGGGATCAGAAGCACTCGTGCTCGCCGGGCCTGATGGCCAGGCTCAGACCGGACAGTTTCAGGGATCCGGAGGTGACCGCCCAGGTGGTCAGCTCCATGTCGGAGACGGTGATGCTCTCGGACTGGAGGCCGAAGCCGCCCGCCGGTCCCTGACCGCCCTCGGCCCTGTCCAGCGTGCTGGCGTCGCGGCCGATCTCGATGGAGCCGAACTCGGCGTCGCCCTGGAGCTGCTCGATGTCGAGGACGAGGTTGGTGCCCTCGACGGGGGTGGACTCGCCCGCGGTGATGACGAGGGTGGCCTGGCCGATGGGCAGGTCCCACAGGGAGGACATGCACAGGTTGGTCAGCTCGGCGGAGCCGACCGAGGACAGGCCGACCGGGCGTGAGGACCCGTCGACGGAGGTGGCGGCGTCGCCGTACTGGGTGAAGCCGGTGCCGACGAGCTGGTCGGCGGACATCTTGAAACTGTCCCCGGACACCGCGAAGGAGGCGGCGAGCAGGCCCTGGGTGGTCATGCCTCCGAGGACCGCGGCGGCCGTGAGCCCGGGAACGGCCACGAGGGCGAACCTGCGCCAGCGCGTTCCGCCGCTGGCTTCGTGCTGCTCAGGCGCGTCCTGAGGCGCCTCGGACGCCTCGCCGGAAGCCTTGGGCATGAGTACCTCCAGTGTTCCGCCGCCCGTGGGCGGCGAGGGGGAGCCAAACTTGCGCCGAAGCACGCCACGCGTGTTACATGGAACACACCCTACTCGGCGGTAGTGACGAACATTACAATAGTTGTTGTCACATTTCTAGATGGCGCATTCAATGTTGCGGACTCGTATCCGGCGCACTACGGGCACCCGCGAATGACCTGGAGAGAGACCAGTCATGCCCCCAGAGCGCAGAACAGACCCCACCGTCACCAGCACCGCCTCCACCAGCTCCTCCGCCTCTCCGACCGTGGCCGAAACCCAGACCGAAACCAGCGCCGCGGCCGGTGACCGTGCCGACCGCTTCGACTACGACGTCCTCGTCGTGGGCTCGGGGTTCGGCGGTTCGGTGAGCGCCCTGCGCCTCACCGAGAAGGGCTACCGCGTCGGCGTCCTGGAGGCGGGGCGCCGCTTCACACCCCAGACTCTGCCCTCCTCGTCCTGGGACGTCCGCAACTTCCTGTGGGCGCCCGGGCTCGGCATGTACGGCATCCAGCGCATCCACCTGCTGCGCGACGTGATGATCCTGGCGGGCGCCGGTGTCGGCGGCGGTTCCCTCAACTACGCCAACACGCTGTACCACCCGCTGGACCCGTTCTTCGAGGACCCGCAGTGGCGGCACATCACCGACTGGAAGTCGGAGCTGGCGCCGTTCTACGACCAGGCCCGCCGCATGCTCGGCGTGCGCACCAACCCCACCGTCACCCCCTCCGACGTGCACCTGAAGGCGGTCGCCGAGGACATGGGCGTGGGGCACACCTTCCGCCTCACCCCCGTGGGCGTGTGCTTCGGCGACGGCCGGGACGGCGACGGCAGCCGGGCCGAGCCCGGCGCGTCCGTGGGAGACCCCTACTTCGGCGGCGCGGGCCCCGACCGGCGGGCCTGCACGGAGTGCGGGGAGTGCATGACCGGCTGCCGCCACGGCGCCAAGAACACCCTGACCGAGAACTACCTGTACTTCGCCGAGCGCGACGGCGCCGAGGTGCACCCGCTGACCACCGTCGAGCGCCTGCGCGAGCTGCCGGACGGGGGCTTCGCCGCCGACACCGTCAGGACCGACGCGCCCCGGCGGCGGTCGAACGCCCGCACGTTCACCGCCCGCCAGGTCGTCGTGGCCGCCGGGACCTACAACACCCAGACGCTGCTGCACCGCATGCGCGACTCGGGCGCGCTGCCCCGCCTGTCGGCGAGGCTGGGCACGCTCACCCGCACCAACTCCGAGGCGCTCGTCGGCGCGATGAGCCGCCGGGTGCCGCCGCCGGAGGACCTGACCCGGGGCGTGGCCATCACCTCCTCGATCCACCCGGACGAGAACACCCACGTCGAACCGGTCCGCTACGGCAAGGGCTCCAACGCGATGGGGCTGCTCACCGCGATACAGGTGCCCGGCGGCGGACGGATCCCGCGCTGGCTGCGGTTCCTGGGGCTGGCGGCGCGCCACCCGGCGGTGTTCGCCCGCAGCTTCTCCAACCGCCGCTGGTCGGAGCGGACCATCATCGGCCTGGTGATGCAGTCATTGGACAACTCGCTGACGACGTCGGTGCGGCGGGGGCTGCTCGGCGGGAGGAAGAAGCTGACCTCCCGGCAGGGCCACGGCGAGCCGAACCCGACGTGGATCCCGGCGGGGCAGGAGACGGCCACCCGGCTGGCCGAGCGCATCGACGGCTTCCCGGGAGGCACGTGGGGCGACGTGTTCAACGTCCCGATGACCGCACACTTCCTGGGTGGCTGCCCGATCGGCGACAGCGCGGAGACCGGGGTCATCGACCCGTACCACCGGTTGTACGGCCACCCGGGCGTCCACGTGGTGGACGGCTCGGCGGTCACCGCGAACCTGGGGGTGAACCCGTCGCTGACCATCACCGCGCAGGCCGAGCGCGCGATGTCGATGTGGCCGAACAAGGGCGAGGAGGACACCCGCCCGGAGCAGGGCGCGGAGTACCGGCGGATCAGGCCGGTGTTCCCGGAGTCCCCGGCGGTCCCGGCCGGTGCCTTCGCCGAGCTGCGTTTCACCGCCTCGCTCCCGTTGTCGGTGGTGGAGCCGAGGGAGGACACCGCCCCGGCGTGAGAAGCCCGCCCGTAGCGTTCCGCCGAAGAGGGTTGGCGTAGAGCGTCGCTGCGTCAGCAGGTTAACGGGGTTGTGGGTTCGGTCTCCGGTCGCGTTTCGTCCCGGGGGTTGAGGGGGAACTTTCAGCGGTGTCCCGCCCCAGGAGGTGTCCCTTTCCAGACGGCCTCAGCCAGGCACCCGTAGAGCGCGGGCTGATGCTGGAGACAGCGGGGTTGGCGTAGAGCGTCGCTGCGTCAGCAATTTAAGGGGGTGTGTGGTCCAGGTCTGTGGTCGCGTTTCGTCCTGGGGGGTTGAGGGGGAACTTTCAGCGGTGTCCCGCCCCAGGGGGTTGGTGTAGAGCGTGCCGGAAACAGCAACCAGGCACCCGTAGAGGTTGCGGGTTCCCCGCCCGCCCCTGGGGGGTGGTCGTGGTGGGCACTGGCAACAAGGATCAGTGCTGGGGGCGGGGACCGACTGAGGGCAAGTTCGCCTAGCGAACTTGGCGAAGGAGATCCCTGCACTCCGGTCACTCCAGGTGCCTGGTGGGCGTCACGAAGGCGCTCGGGAGAACGCAGGGAGGAACGCCCACCGGGAGTGACCCCTCAACCATCCGGGGACGGGGGTACACGGTTCAGACCGGCATCAACCACGAAGCCCCGCACGTGACCGGGCGTCGTAGGGGGTCCGCACGTTGTAGAGCATCCTTGCGTCAGCAACCACGCACCCGTAGAGCGTGGGCTGACGGAGGACTCAGCGGGGTTGGCGTAGAGCATCCCTGCGCGCGCAACCACCCACCCGTAACCCCCGTAGCCCCCGCAAACCCCGTAGCCCCCGCAAACCCCGGACCAACGCTGGCGGACCTCCTCAGGCGGACCCCGTCAGCCCCTCGGCCGCCCCGCCGCGCTCACCACCCACGCCCTCCCCGCCCTCCCCGCCCTTGCCCGCGCCTTCCTTCTCCAGGTACTCCATCGCCAGGGCGAAGTGCTCCCCCATGCCGTTGGTGAGGTTCTCCGCCATCGCCTGCGCCAGGACCGCGTCCACGGCCTGCTGTGCGAGCGGGCGCACCCGGCGGATCAGCTCGGCCATCTCGGCGGTCTCCTCGCTCCGGACCACCGTGCCGGGCGCGTACTCGGCGATGATGTGGTCGGCGACCAGGCGGACCATGTGCTCGGCGACGTGGCCGACCTTGTCGCGCAGGTTCTCGGCTATGTCGAGCACCGAGTCCACGGTCATGCCCAGCTTCACCAGCTCCACCCCGGCGTGCAGCAGCCGCGGGCTGGGCACCCGGAAGCGCAGCCCGTCGCGTTCGAGCACGCCCAGGTCCAGCGAGCGCTTGACCGTGCGGGGCGTGACGCCGTGGCCGAAGAGTTCGCGCAGGTCGCCCATGGTCAGGTAGCCGGCGATCTCGTCGCTCCAGGCGTCCCCTATCGCCGACTCGAAGCCCAGGATGTCGGAGAGGTCCCCTCCGCGCTCCCAGACCCGGAACATCTCGCCGATGTTGGCGAAGGTGTAGCCGCGCCGGAGCAGTTGGCCGATCAGCCGCAGACGCGCCAGGTGCGCCTCGGAGTAGATGCCCACGCGACCCTCCCTGCGGGGAGGGGCGAGCAGGCCACGGTCCTGGTACACCCGGACGTTGCGCACCGTCGTGTCGGCGAGCCGGGCGAGTTCGTCAATGCGGTATTCGGCCATGGGTCCAGCCTAGAGACAACCGCGAACCTTACTCGTCAGTAAATTTCCGGCTCCACCCCATTGCATTGTGACAATGCCCGTTGTAACGTTCCGGCAGGAACTGTGGAGGAGATCACATGACGACCCCCCCGCCGCGTCACCTGCGACGACTGCCCGGCCAGAACGCCCTCGTCACCGGAGCCTCCGGCGCGTTCGGCAGCGCCACGGTGGCCGTCCTCCGCCGCCTCGGCGTGAACGTGGTCGGCATCGACCGCAAGCCCGCCCCGGGAGTCGTCGGCTGCGACATCACCGACGACGAACAGGTGCGCGAGGGCGTCGCCGAGGCCCTGGACCGGCTCGACGGCCGCCTGGACCTGCTGATCCACTACGCGGGCGTCGGACCGGCCGTGGACATCGGCCAGGCCCCGGACGTCCACGTGCACCAGGCGCTGGAGGTCAACCTGCTGGGCACCTGGCGGGTCACCGCCGCCGCGATGCCCGCGCTGCTGCGCAGCAGGGGCCGCGTGGTCATCACCGCCTCGCTGCTGGCGAACCTGTCACTGCCCTTCGCCGGGGCCTACACGGTGTCCAAGAGGGCGCTGACCGCCTACGCCGACTGCCTGCGCGCCGAGTACGGCTCGCACATCGGCGTCACCACCGTCCACCCCGGCTACGTCGACACCCCGATCCACAACAGCTCCCGGGCCACCGGGGTCGCGC
>ANAW01000300.1:0-5694 GCA_000340945.1 Nocardiopsis synnemataformans DSM 44143
ACACGGCCTCCACCGCGCTCGGCACCGCCGGACTCCACCTGTTCCGGCACTTCCCCGGCACCACCGAACAGATCGTGTCGCTCCAGGTGGGCCTGCTCCTGTCGGACGGCGCCTTCGGCGACGCGGAGATCGCCCGGGGGCTCCACTCGCGGCACGCCAACCCCCTGGTCCGGCCGGACGCGTCCTGAGGAGGAACACACAGATGACCGCAGAGACCACTGCCAAGCCCACGACCACCGCCAAGCCCAAGGTCACCGACCGCGAGGACATCGCCAAGCGGCTGCTGCGCGGCTCGGCCAAGGCCTCCTTCGATCCGCTCGTCGAGATCGACTGGGACGCCCCCGTGGACAAGGACATGTGGGCGATCCGCCCCGAGCGCCTCTCGCTGTACGGCACCTACCTGTGGGACCGGCTCACCGAGGAGCAGCGCAAGGAGCTCTCCCGGCTGGAGATCGCCAGCGTCGCCACCATCGGCATCTGGTTCGAGACCATCCTCATGCAGATGCTGGTCCGCCACGCCTACCACCACGACCCCAGCACCAACCACGTCCAGTACGCCTACACCGAGATCGCCGACGAGTGCCGCCACACGGTGATGTTCGCGAAGATGGTGGGCAAGCTCGGCTGGCAGACGCACAAGCTCGACCCCGTCGCCTTCCACCTGGGCAACCTCTTCAAGACCATCGCGCACGGCCCGCTGATCTTCGCCGGGGCGCTGTTCGTCGAGGAGGTCCTCGACCAGCTCCAGCGCGAGGCGGTGCCCGACGAGCAGATCCTGCCGCTGGTGCGCTCGGTCTCGCGCATCCACGTGGTGGAGGAGGCGCGGCACATGCGCTACGCCCGCGAGGAGTTCCAGCGCGACTGGGCCACGCGCGGCCCGCTCAACCGGGCCTACAGCCGGGTCATCCTCGGCCTGGTCACCTACTACTCGGCCACCCGGCTGATCAACCCCAAGGTGTACGCGCAGGTCGGACTCGACCCCCGCGAGGCCTCCCGGGTCGCCCGGAACAACCCCCACTGGATCGGCACCAAGACCTGGGCCGCCCGCAAGGTAGTGAGCACCCTGGACACCGCCGGTGCCATCACCGGCCTGGGCCGCTACTTCTGGAAGAAGGCCGGACTGCTCGGCTGATCCCGACCCCTCCCCGGCTCCGGACGCCTCCTGTCGACGCCTCGGAACCGGGTCCCCTCGGGGGACCGGGCTGCTCCCCGTCCGCCCCCGAACCCGCAGGCCGCGGACTCCGGTCCGGAACACCGCGGCCTGCGGGCCCCAGACCCCATCGCCGGAGGACGAAACGCGCCACGTCCTCCGGCGGTGGCCCCACCTCCCGGGGGCGTAACGCGCCACGTCCCCGGGAGCCCTCTCCCCGGAGGCGGACGCGCCGCGCCTTCGGGGTGACAACTCCCCCGGGGGCGAAACGCGCCGCGCTCCCGGGGGACACACCCGCCGATCCGGACGGCGACACGTCCGGGCCGGTCCGCACGAAGGGACCAAGACGTGACCGAAGCACCACCCCACTTCCGGGTGGCCGTCATCGGCTCCGGCTTCGCCGGGATCGGGATGGCCGTCCGCCTCAAGCAGGCCGGTCTGAAGGACTTCGTGGTTCTGGAACGCGCCGGCGGGGTCGGCGGCACCTGGCGTGACAACTCCTATCCGGGGGCCGCCTGCGACGTCCCCTCCCACCTGTACTCGTTCTCCTTCGCGCCCAACCCGCACTGGAGCCGCAGCTTCTCCCCCCAGCCCGAGATCTACGACTACATGAAGCGGGTCGCCGGGGAGTACGGGGTGGAGGAGCACGTCCGCCCCGACCACGACATGAGGTCCGCGCACTGGGAGCCCGAGGGCAACCGGTGGCGGATCGAGACCAGCCGGGGAACCGTCACCGCCCAGTTCCTCGTCAGCGCGGCGGGACCGCTCGCGGACCCCTCCTATCCCGACATCAAGGGCCTGGACACCTTCGAGGGGACGATGTTCCACTCGGCGACCTGGGACCACGACCACGACCTCACCGGCCGCAGGATCGCGGTGATCGGCACCGGGGCGTCCGCGATCCAGTTCGTGCCCAGGATCCAGCCCGAGGCCGGGAGGCTGACGCTGTTCCAGCGCACGGCCCCGTGGGTGATGTTCCGGCACGACCGCGACATCACCCGGTTGGAGAGCTGGCTGTACCGCAACGTGCCGCTCACCCAGCAGATCGCCCGAAAGAGCATCTACTGGGGCCGGGAGAGCTACATCCTCGGCTTCGCCAAGAACCCCCGGCTGCTCTCGGTCGTGGAGAGGCTGGGCCGGGCCAACATCCGCCGCAGCGTGAAGGACCCCGAACTGCGGGCCAAGCTCACGCCGAGCTTCCGGGCGGGCTGCAAGCGCATCCTGATGTCCAACGACTACTATCCGGCGCTGGCACAGCCCAACGTGGACGTGGTCACCGACGGCATCGTGGAGGTGCGCCCCCGCGCCGTGGTCACCCGCGACGCCTCGGGCCGCGAGACCGAGCACGAGGTCGACACGATCATCCTCGGCACCGGGTTCCACGTGAGCGACCCGCCCGTGGCGCAGCGGATCTTCAACGCAGAGGGGCGCTCGCTCTCCGAGCACTGGGGCACGGACGTGCAGGCCTTCCGCGGCACCACCGTGGCCGGGTTCCCCAACGCCTTCGTGCTGGCGGGGCCGAACACCGGGCTGGGGCACACCTCGCAGCTGTTCATGATCGAGGCCCAGATCCGGTACACGATGCAGGCGCTGAAGTACCTGTGCCGCAACGGCCTGGACCGCATGGACGTGCGTCCGAAGGCCCAGCGCGACTACAACGAGATGCTCGCCAAAGCCATGGAGGGCACGGTCTGGGTGACCGGCGGCTGCGACAGCTGGTACCTGAACGACCAGGGCCGCAACACCACGCTGTGGCCGACCTTCACCTGGGACTTCGCGCTGCGCACGCGCTGGTTCGACCCCCACAACTACGACCTGCGGGTGGACCGCTCCCGCGACCGCGGCGCCCGGCGGTCCGCGGTCCGTGCTGGAACGGCCCCGGGAGGGAAGCGGTATGAGCGGGTTCGGTGACGAGGAGGAGGAGTACCGGGGCACGGTGACGGTCGTGCTGCCCGGTACCGGCGGCGCGGTCGGCGGCGGTGGAGTGGTCGACCGCGGCGGCGCGGTCGGCGGCGGCGGAGCGCAGGGGGCGGAGCGGACGTCCGACACGGAGGTCGCGGCGGGCGCTGAGGGATCGCCGGGTGCTGAAGGTGTGCCGGATACGCCGGGTACGAAAGTTGCGGCAGGTACCGAGGGTGCGCCGGGTGCTGGAGGTGCGCCGAAAGCGTCGGGTTCGCCGAGTACTGAGGACGCGGCGGGTACGCAGGGTGCGGGAGGTGCCGGGGGTGCGGCGGACGAGGGTGTCGCCGTGCAGGTCCAGGCCCATCTGGCGGGCCACTTCTCCCCCCTGACCGGTGACTACCGTTGGCGGGGGCGGCTGTCCCCCAGCCCGGAGGTGACCGAGGCCTTCCGCGGCGGTGTGCGTACGGTCGTGGTGCGCACCCCCGACGGGTTCGAGGGCACCGGGGTTCTGGACGAGCCCAACCTGTGGGGCGGCCATCCGGTCAACGGGGCCGGTTCCCCGCCCTTCGCCGTGCCCCGCGTGGACATCGACGAATCCGACGACTGAACCCGTTCGCGCACGCCCCGGGCCCGCGCCGACCCGGGGCGCCTCCCTGCGGCCCCGGCGCAGCCTTCCCCTGAAGTGAGAGGTATCCCCGATGGCAACCCGACACGTGGGTCAGGTCCGAGAACTCCAGGTGCGCTCCGCCGACGGCACACGGCTGCACGTCGAGGTGCGCGGCCCGGAGGACGGGCCGACCGTGGTCCTCGCGCACTGCTGGGCGACCTCGCTGGCCTCGTGGGGACCGGTGGTGCGCGAGCTGGACCCGTCCCTGCGGGTGGTGCTCTACGACCAGCGCGGTCACGGCCGCACCCAGGCGCCGCTGACCAGGGCGGGGTACGGCGCGCAGAAGCTGGCCGAGGACCTGTGCGCGGTCCTGGAGGCGACCGTGCCCGAGGGCGAGAAGGCCGTGGTGGCCGGGCACAGCATGGGCGGGATGACCATCATGTCGGCCGGTGCGCACCCCGTGTTCCGGGAGAGGGCCGCCGCGGTGCTGCTCACCAACACCGGCTGCAAGGAACTGCCGCTGCGGTCGACCGCGATCCCGCTGCCCGGTCCGCTGGGCACGCTCGGAGCGCAGGTCTTCCTCAGGGCCCCGATGCCGCTGGGCCCGCGCAACGCCCTCACCACGGCGGTGCTGAAGTCCATGGTGATGGGGAAGAGAGCCGATCCGCGCATGGTGCGGCTGTGCATGAGGATGGTGCACGCGTGCGGCGGTGTGTCCCGGGGCGCGTGGGGGCGGGTGATCTGCACGCTGGAGGCGGAGGAGACCGCCCGGCAGATCTCGGTGCCCACGGTGGTGATGGTGGGAACCGACGACAAGCTGACCCCGCCCTGGCACGCGCACCACATCGGATCGCTGCTGAAGGACTGCCGGGAGGTGCGGGAGATCCCCGGCGCCGGTCACATGGGGCCGCTGGAGTACCCGAGGACCCTGGCCGAGATGGTGGACCAGCTCGCCGCCGAGCACCTGGAGGCGCGGACGCGGGCCGCCTGAACCCGGCCTCTGCACTGGTGCCCCCGGCCGTTCGGCCGGGGGCACAGCCGCCTCCGCCCGTGGCCGTGACCGTCGAAGCGGCTGCCTACTGACGTTCCGGTGCCGGCTCGTCGGTGTCGTCCGGGACGGGTTCGGGTTTGGTGTGCAGGACCTCGCGGGCCTGCTCCGAGGCGCGGATGATGCTCTCGCGGACGAAGTCGACGAAGCGGGCGATGTTCTCCAGGCGCACGGCGGCCGGGGTTCCAGGACCCAGGACCTGGACGCCCTGACGTGCGGTCTCGACGAGGTGGGCCTCAGCCTGGGCGTTGGCCAGCATCGACTGGTACCAGACGTCGTCGTCGACGACGTAGCGCTCGCGGCGGCGTTCGTCGCGTTCGCGGCGCACCAGTCCCTGACCCTCCAGGAACGTGATCGCCTTGGAGACCGAGGCCGGGCTGACCTGGAGGCGCTGGACGAGTTCGGCCGCGGTGAGGCTGCCCGTGTCGGTGGTGTAGAGGGAGACCAGGACCCGGGACGTCATCTTGGGCAGGCCCGACTGCATGAAGACGGCGGTGAAGGTCTCCTCGTACGCGCGCACGGCCTCGGCGTCGCGTCCGTAGGCCTGCGGGGGCGCCTGTGCCGCCCGGGTCGCGGTCTTGGTGCGGCGGCGGGTGCGGTGCTGGGTGGCGCGGTGGGCCAGGTCGGCGCGGTAGCCGGTGGGGCCGCCGTTGCGCGTCACCTCGCGCGTGATGGTCGAGGTGGGTCGGTCCAGGTCCTTGGCGATCCGCGCGTAGGCCAGGCCCTGGGCCAGTCCCAGCTCGATCTGTTGGCGTTCGGGCTGGGTGAGCCTGCCTCCGGGCATCGCGGTCTCCTTCAGGGTGCGTGGGTGCGCCCACCCTAGCGTTTACTTTCCATCCATTGCAACGCCCGGGGTGGAGTCTGTTGCATTAGATTCAGAACCATTGCAACAATTTCCCAGCCGCCACCTGCGGATACGGAACTTCTCCACGAACACACTGTTGCCATAACCATGAATGCAACGTAGCTTTTCCATCATCAGAAACA
>ANAW01000301.1:0-7957 GCA_000340945.1 Nocardiopsis synnemataformans DSM 44143
AAGCCACCGCCGCGCTGC
The DNA here is from genome assembly GCA_000340945.1 of Nocardiopsis synnemataformans DSM 44143. Classification (GTDB taxonomy): domain Bacteria; phylum Actinomycetota; class Actinomycetes; order Streptosporangiales; family Streptosporangiaceae; genus Nocardiopsis; species Nocardiopsis synnemataformans. The sequence continues at coordinate 19 of ANAW01000301.1, forward strand.
TACGAGGCCCGGCTCCGGTGACGGTCGGGTAGCCGAACCGGCGAGCACACCAGGAGCCACACGGGGCCATCAACCCCAGGTCAGTCCACGGGTTCACCTCGGCTGGCCTGGGGTTTCCTCGTGCTTGGGTCCGGTGACCGATCGGATCAAAGGTCCGCTGGTTAATGTCTGGTACTTGTGGCTCTGTCGGGCTGGGTAGAAGGACTTAATGGTTTTTCCTCTGGGTCTATAATGCTAGTTATTGAATGGCATTCGATGCCCTTTGGTTGCTTTTCGGGGGTGGTTCATTTAGGGTTAGCCGTCTTGCCAAGGGTTTTAAAGTATCCATCCTCGGTTGCGAGGGCCTCTGCCATTCGGTCAACCAAGGCTGGTCGGTAAACGAACTGGTTGAACGCTGGGGAGTAGACGCAGAACCCTTCCGAGCGCGGCATCTGCTTTCTGGAGCCAGTTTCGGGTGGCCCGATCTCCCATTCCTTTCGTAGGCGAGTAAAGTCACTGAGGCTGAAGGCGAAGGGAATTCTTTCTGCTACTGCCGCTGCAGCTTTTTTGGGAAGCATTTCGTTGCCGTGGACTGCCTCTCGATACTTTTCGGCCACGATTACACTGCCCTCGCGTCCGAGTAGCGCTTGGAGTTCCTCCTCGCTGAGATCGTCCTGTCGAACGAAGTTCAGGGCCATGTCCGCTTCTGTCTTTGGGCCTTTCATTGGTATGAGGAGGAGCCGATAGGCGAAACGCTCGTCGCCTCGGATGTCGTCGGCGATGTTGTTCTGAAACTCTGTGATGAAGGTGGAAGCGGTGGCGGGGAGTTCTCTGCGTAGGTTGCGCTGCTCCTCGTACTGCGGAGGCCTAAGCGACTGTACAAATACGGGGAACTTTAGTTCGCTCCCGAGGGTCTCGCCTGCATTGAATCGCTTGATTAATTCGGACTCGAAGTTGATGATACAGGCGTGTGCCTCGGCGGCGGTGGCAATTAGTACGGCATCCTGAAACCTATGCTCTACGTGGTTTCGCAGTCCTACGAAAAACTCGATATTTGCACGAACGGGGTCGTTGTCCTTGAATTCATGCTTCAGGCATTGAGTCAGATCCCATGTCTTCTTGGAGCCGTCCGGGTTTCGCTTGAAGAGTCGTTTGGCTCCTGGCTCTCGGTAGAAAATTTCTTCATTGCGGCGCATGCGATCAGCATGAAGAAGGTTTTGCCAGGCAAGGTGTATGTGTACGATAAAATCGCTAAAGCTACGCCGGTCCCCAGGTCTGTTGTAGAAGTCGATGGCAACGAGTGCTTGGCGCCGAGCCTCGTTAAGTGTGTGTCGCCAGGCAGGTGGTCTGGCCATATAAATATCACCGTGTTTTTGAAGGCGAGTTCGTGGAGGGTTTCATTAGCTATGGAATAAGGAGATCGAGGAGAACCCTCAGGGTATAGCAAACCGCCACCTTGCGGGAGGGTTTGCGGAGATTTTAAAGGACATCGTGGGGGCAGGCTGTGCCAGGGGGTCTCGGCATGTGCCGAGTTCGGTCGGACCGAGGGCCCGACGGTTAGTACTCCAGTGTGACTTCGCGATCTTGTCGCGGACCCGGCTGGGAACGGGTACGGCCACCGCGTGATCATCAAGGGTTGTGTGGACTCCTGAAGATCGTGCGGTGGCCGCAGGTCACAGCATAGACGGCGCCCGATGGCGGGCGATGTTCGAGCAGGCCATGGACCGGATCGCGGGCCGGTTCAGCCGGGTTGAACCGCGGAGGACGGCCCGTGCCTATCTGCTCGGGCTGCTGTCGCGTACCGAGCGGAAGAACTGCTGGCAGCTGGCCGAACAGGCCGGCTTGGCCCAGCCGGGCCCGATGCAGCGGCTGCTGCGCTACGCCCGCTGGGACGCCGACGCCGTCCGTGACGATATCCGGGCCTACGCCGTCGAACACCTCGGCACCGAGGGCGCGGTGCTGATCGTGGACGAGACCGGCTTCGTGAAGAAGGGCCGCGCCTCGGCGGGCGTCCAGCGCCAGTACACCGGTACCGCCGGGCGCATTGAGAACTCCCAGGTCGGCGTCTTCCTCGCCTACGCCACCAGCCGGGGACGGGCCCTGATCGACCGCCGCCTCTACCTGCCCGAACAGTCCTGGTGCACCGATCCCGAACGCCGCCGGGTGGCCGGGATACCCGACGAAGTCCGGTTCGCGACCAAGCCCCGCCTGGCCGGGGAGATGATCGCCGCCGCGCTGGACTCCGGGGTGCCGGCACCGTGGGTGACCGGTGACGAAGCCTACGGCCAGGACCCGCGACTGCGTGCCGCCCTGGAGGCACGCGGGACCGGCTACGTTCTCGCGGTCGCCTGCTCGACCAGGGTGCGGATCAACTCAGGCCGCACCCCCATCCGCGCGGACACCGTCGCCGGCCGCCTGCCCGCCACCGCCTGGCAGCGGCACAGCGCAGGCAACGGTGCGAAGGGCCCGCGCCACTACGACNACCGGGATCACCGCGTCCTGGGTGACCGGCGATGAAGCCTACGGCCAGGACCCGCGACTGCGTGCCGCCCTCGAGGCGCGCGGCACCGGCTACGTGCTGGCCGTCGCCTGCTCGATGCGGGTGAGAATCAACCACGGCCGCACTGCCGTCCGCGCGGACACCGTCGCCGGCCGCCTGCCCGCCACGGCCTGTCAGCGCCATAGCGCAGGCAACGGTGCGAAGGGCCCGCGCCACTACGACTGGGCTTGGAGCCACATCGGCACCGACGAACACCGCCACCTGCTCATCCGTCGCAACCGCACCACCGGCGAACTCGCCTTCTACCTGTGCTGGTCACCCGCCGAAGTGCCTCTGGCCGAACTGGTCCGCGTCGCCGGGATCCGCTGGAGCATCGAGGAGTGCTTCCAGGCCGCCAAGGGCCAGGTCGGACTCGACCACTACCAGGTCCGCAACTGGACCTCATGGCACCGGCATCACGCTCGCCATGCTCGCGCTGGCGTTCCTGACCACCCTCGCCCCCGACCCGGCACCACAACGGCCCGTCGATCCACTCCACCCCACCCGCGGCAGCGGCCCGATCACGTTGACCGTCCCCGAGATCCGCCACCTGCTCGCCGCCGTCCTCACGGCACCGGCCGTGACCGCGGGCAGACTGCTGCACTGGTCCCACTGGCGCACACGCCACCAGGCAACAGCCCGCCGCAGCCACTACCGACGACGATCCGCCGACAAATCCGCTGGGTAGATCACGAAACCGCACTGGAGTATTAGGGGGTTGAGTGTGAGAGGGGACTGACGGTCAGACGTGTGGCACCCATGACAGGTATCCGGGCTAGCGGTGGGACAACAGGGTGTGTCCAGAGCCCAAGGATGCCTCATGCATGGTGCTGGGGCGGCTGCGGGTCCGACCTGGCCCGGGCCCGTAGGGTCGCAGAATGGCAAAGTGCTCCGCGAGGTGGGCGCCCACCTGTACTGGGCCTTGCACTGGGGAGCACACATGGAGGATGTCAGGCCCGGATCCGGGCCGCACGCCTCGCCTGTTCGACTCGTACACCCCGTCTGACCTGGGGTTTTGTGGCGCACCCGGCAGGATTCGAACCTGCGACCATCGGATTAGAAGTCCGGTGCTCTGTCAATTGAGCTAGAGGCCCGCGATATCTCCACCATGGCAGCTTTCCGCAGAGGAGCTGGAAGGCCGGAGCCGGTGTCCTCCTTTCCCCTGTATGCAGATGGGAGCAACGCGGGCCCTGGGTGTGGTCGGCCAACCAGGCGGCGAGCGGAACGAGTACCGGGACCACGGGGGCGCGGCAGACGGTGCGGCGCCCCCGGCCGGACCGGCCCCCTCAGAAGCGGCTGCCGGGCCTGGCCACGCTCACCGGGCCGGAGAAGCCGCGGGCCGCGTGCCTCCGGCCCTCCTCCCACATGCCGGGGTCGGCGAAGTGGGTGAGGACCAGGTGGTCGACCCCGGCCTCGGCGGCCAGGTCCCCAGCCATCGCTGCGGTGAGGTGGCCGTGGCCGGTCAGGGTCTGGTCGTCGGCCTCCAGGTAGGTCGCCTCGCACACGAACAGGTCGGCCCCCTCGGCCGCGCGCACGACGGCCTCGCAGTACCCCGTGTCGGAGGAGAAGGAGACCACCCTGCCGTCGGGGCCCTCGAAGCGGAGCGCGGCCGAGGGGACGCTGTGATGGGCCCGGAAGGAACGGAAGGCCGTCCCGGCCACCTCGTGGCGGGTCGTCCCGTCCATGGCCATCTCCCTGGGCTCGAAGGACTGGGCGATCGGGCTGTTCATCGCGGGCAGCGTCGGGATGCCGAAGACCGCGTCGAAGGCGGCCAGGCGCTCGGCCTCCCCCGCCGGGTAGTACAGGGGGATGCGCGGCAGGACCTCCGGGAAGGTCCACCGGTAGGCCCAGGCCATGAGGTCCAGGCTGTGGTCGGCGTGCAGGTGCGTCACCACGATCCCGCGCAGCCGGTCGAGTCCGTAGCGCGCGCAGTAGGCCAGCAGGGACCCCGGACCGGCGTCGACCAGGAGCAGGCCCTCGTCGGTGTGCAGCAGGTAGCAGGAGGCGGGGCCCTCCGCGGTGGGCGCTGTGGCGTTGGATCCGAGAATTTCGAGTTCGAGCATGGTTCCTCCGTGGGATGGTCTGGTGGCTTCAGGGGGTGGGGGCCGGGGCGATGGGCCTCAGGGGGCGGGAACGAGCAGGGTGGCGCGGCCGGGGACGACCGCCAGCGACACGGAACGGCCGATCCGGGCGTCGGGCGGGACCCGGACGCCGAACACGTGGCCGTGCGCGTCGACCGTGAGGCGCACGGCGTCGCCGATGAACTCGGCGTGTGTGACCTGCGCGGTCACGGCGGAGGCGTCGTCGCGGTCGGTGACGGTGAGGCTGTCGTCGCGCAGGAGAAGGCGGGTGCGGCCGTGCCCGGTCGGCCCCGTCCGCAGGTCCGCCACGGGGATCCTCCACCGGCCGTCGAGCACCGCGGCCTCGCCCTGGGCGCGCTCGGCGTCCAGGAGGACCGCGTTGGCCAGGAAGTCCGCGACGAAGGGGTCGGCGGGGTCCTCCCAGAGTTCCCGGGGCGTCCCGAACTGCACCAGGGACCCCTCGCGCATCAGGGCGATCCGCGACCCCAGAGAGAGGGCCTCACGCTGGTCGTGCGTGACGATCAGCGTGGCGCACCCCGAGGAGGAGAGCATGCCGGACAGCTCCCTGCGCAGGCCGCCCCGCAACTGCGGGTCCAGGGCCGCCAGGGGCTCGTCCAGGAGGAGGACGTCCGGTTCGACCGCCAGGGCACGCGCCAGGGCCACGCGCTGGCGCTGGCCGCCGGAGAGCTGGTCGGGCCGCCGCCCCGCCAGTTCGGTGAGCTGGGTCAGCTCCAGCATCTCGGCCACCCGGCGGCGCCTGCGGTCGGCCGGAATCCGCCGGGCGCGCAGGCCGTAGGCGATGTTGCCCGCCACGCTCAGGTGCGGGAACACCGCGTAGTTCTGCGGAACCAGGCCCACGCCCCGGCGTGCCGGGTCCAGGTGCGTGATGTCGCGCCCGCCCAGGCCGATGCCTCCCCCGGCGACCGGGGTGAGCCCCGCCACCGCCCGCAGGGTGCTGCTCTTGCCGCAGCCGGAGGGGCCCACGACGGCCACGGTCTCGTCGGGCAGCACCTCCATGGACACCTCGCGGACGGCCTCGGTGCCGCCGTAGCGGATGGTCAGGTCGGACACGGTGAGGCCGTGGCCGTCGTGGGCGGTGAGGCCGGACGCGCGGATGGTGGAGCCGGGCGTGTGGGCGGTGGGGCCGGACGTGCGGGTCCCGGGTTCACGGAGATCGGTCACGGGGTGCTCCTCAGGGCGTGCCGCCGGGCCAGCACGATGGCCGTCAGCACCGGGGCGACGAAGGCGATGAAGATGATCGACTGCGCGGACGCGGGTTCGAGCCTCTGGGTGGAGTAGGCGTCGAACAGGGCGAACGGCACGGTGGGCGTGGCGGGCGGGTTGACGAAGAAGGAGATGTTGAACTCGCCGAAGGAGAGGGCGAAGACCATCGTCATCGCCTGGGTGAGGGCGATGAGGCAGCTGGGGACGGTGACCGTGGCCAGGACCCTGGCCGATCCGGCCCCCAGACTGCGGGCGACGCCCTCGTTGAGGCGCAGTTCGTCGTCGGCCAGCGCGGGTACCAGGGCGGTCAGGGTGAAGGGCAGCGTGAACACCACGTGGCCCATGACCAGCAGCAGTCCGCTGGGGCGCAGTGCCGCGTAGGCGCTCACCAGGGCGACGCTCAACGCGATGCCCGGCACGGCCAGGGGCACGTTGACCAGGTACCCCGTCAGCCGGGTCAGCGGCGAGGGGTGGCGGGCCACCCACCAGGCCAGCGGACCGCCCAGGGCGAGGTTGAGCACCACCACCAGCGCCGCCACGGCGAGGCTGCGGCCGATGACGGGGGCCAGCGGGGGCCAGGCGTGGCCGAACCAGTCCAGCGTGAGCCCGCCGCCCCAGGGCCCTCGGGAGAAGTCGACGCTGGTGGCGACCACCAGCGTCGCCAGGATCGGGATGAGGACGAAGGCGCAGACGGCCCAGGTGACGGCGCGGTTCACGAGGCCACCGCCCGTCCGACCAGGCGCCCCAGACCGCGGCCGAGGACCAGCGCGGCGACGGCCATGGCCGCCAGCAGCACCGCCAGGGTGGAGGAGGCGGCCAGGCGGTAGCCGGTGGTCAGTTCGTTGGCGACGTTGAGCGGGAGCAGGCGGATCCCCTCCGAGAGCGTGGCGACCGTGCCGTACCCGCCCAGGGCGATCGCCGCCGCGGTGCCCCCGGTCTCGATGAGCGCGGGCAGCAGCAGGGGCAGGGTGACCGTGACCAGTACCCGGGCCCTGGAGGCGCCCAGGGTACGGGCGCTCTCGGTGAGCGAGGGCGGCAGTCCGGCCGCGGCGGCGCGCAGCGGCCCCAGGACGCGGGGCAGCGAGAAGTAGACGTAGGCGACGAGGAGGCCGGGCAGGGTGTAGGCGAGCCCCGCGAAGCCCTCCCACAGCGGCGCGAGCAGCCCGGTCCTGCCGTTGAGCACGATCGCGAAGAACCCGATGATGATGCCGGGCAGGGCGATCGGCAGGGTGAGCAGGGCGTCGGTGGCGGCCCCGCCGCCCCCGGCGCGGTCCTGCCGCGCCTGGTGCAGGACGACGGGGACGGCGATCACGAGCGTGGCCAGGACCGCCACCCCGGCGACCAGCGCCGACGCGGTCAGGGACTCACGGACGGCCGCCGATTCCAGGGCGTCGGCGTAGTGCTCCAGGGTGGGTCCCCCGTCGGCCGGGGACCGGCCCAGGCCGAGGGAGTTGGCCACCAGCACCACGACCGGGTAGGCGCTGAACAGGCAGACGAGGGCGAGCGCCGGGAGCGCGGCGGTCCACGGGGGCGGTGTGCCGCGACGCACGCGCGCGGTACCGGGGGACACTAGAAGCCGACCTCGCTCTGGTACAGGTCGATGAACGCCTGCTGCTGCTCGCCCTGTTCGAGGTAGTCGATGGTGATCGCGCGCTCGTAGTCGGACTCGGGCAGGACCTGGTCGGCGAGCTCCTCGGGCATCTGGCCGACCACCGGGCGCATGTACCCGTCCGCGAAGAGGCCCTGGCCCTGCTCGGAGAAGTAGAAGTCCAGGAGCTCCCTGCCGTTCTCGGTGTTGGGGGCGCCCTCGACCAGGCCGACGATGTAGGGGATCTGCAGCGAGCCCTCCTCGGGGATGACGACGCTGACGTCGACGCCCTCGTCCCGGAGCTTGTAGCCGTTGAAGTCGGTGTCGATGAGGATGGGGATCTCCCCCTGGGCGACCTTGGCGGTGGCGGTCTGGGCCGAGGTGGAGGCGCCGTTGCCCTTCAGTTCGGCCAGGTAGTCCAGGCCCGGCCGCCAGTCGGACAGGTCGCCGCCGAGCGCGTGGTTGACCGCAGTCGCGGCGGAGTAGCCCACGGCGGCCTGGGGGGGGGCGAGGTAGCCGACCTTGCCC
>ANAW01000302.1:0-15650 GCA_000340945.1 Nocardiopsis synnemataformans DSM 44143
CCGAGCGCGTGGTTGACCGCAGTCGCGGCGGAGTAGCCCACGGCGGCCTGGGTGGGGTCGAGGTAGCCGACCTTGCCCTCGTAGGCGGGGTCGAGGAGGTCCTCCCAGCTGCTCGGCACGGGCGCGCCGTCCAGGTGGTCCTCGTTGACGATGAAGGCGATGGTGCCGGTGTGGACGGCGGTCCAGTTCCCGTCGGGGTCGCGCAGGTCCTCGGGAACCTCCTCCGCGCCCTCGGGCACGTAGGACTGGAGGACACCGGCCTCCACGAGCTGTCCGGCGAAGGCGATGCCGGTGTAGGCGACGTCGGCGACGGGCGCGCCCTTCTCCGCCTGGAGCGCGGCCAGGGCCTGACCGGAGTTCTTCGGGTCGTTGGGGGCCTGGATCCCGGTCTCCCCGGTGAAGGCGGCCAGGACCTCGCCGTAGTTGCCCCATTCGGCGGGCGAGTTGTAGGTGATGACGGTGCCGCCGTCGCCGGTGGCCGCGGCCGGGGGCAGGTCGGCGTTGCCGCAGGCGGTCAGGGCGAGGACGGAGGTGATCGCGGCGGCGCTCAGGACGCCGCGGCCGTGGGTGAGGGTCATGGGGACTCCGGGGTCGGGGTCAGCGGCGCCTGTCGGGAACCGCTGTGCGGAAGGGTGTGATGAAACGATTCATCAGTGCGGTGACCTGAGGTTTCGCAAACGGTGACCGTGGACCGAACGCTGGTGGAACAGCGTCCCGCCCCATCGACCCGCCGGTGCCCGGCCAGAGCGGGCGCACGGTACTTTCGAGTCCACGGCCACAGTCCCCCCGAGGAGAGCCATGCCGGAACCGACCAAGCGCGCGACCCTGCGGGACGTCGCGGCCGGGGCGGGCGTCTCGGTCGCCCAGGCCAGCTTCGCCCTCAACGGCAACGGCCGCGTGGCCGCCGCGACCGCGGAGCGGGTCCGCCGGGTCGCCGCGGAACTGGACTACCAGGCCGACGGCCGGGCCCGGGCGCTGCGCACTGGTCGGCGCTCCGCCTACGGCGTGGTGATCCGCAACATGCGCAACCCCTTCTTCCTGGACGTGCTGCGCGGCATGGAGACCGTCGCGCACCGCAAGGGGGCGCTGCTGCTGATCATGAGTTCGGACTACGACCAGGAGCGGGAGAGCGCCGCGCTGCGCAGGCTCGCCGCCGAGGCGGTCGCGGGGATCGCCATCGCGCCCATCGGGCGGCGGGGCCGCCTCCTGGAGTGGATGGGCCGTCACTCCCACGTTCCGGTGGTGGCCTTCAACTGCACACCGGAGCCCGAGCGGGAGGGCACCGCGAGCCGCCTGTCCACGGTCGGCCCCGACGACGAGGAGGCCGTCGCCCAGGCCGTGGCGCACCTGGCGGAGCGGGGCCACCGCGAGGCCACGCTCCTGATGGCCCCCGAATCCCTGGCCGCCGACTGGGGGCGGGAGGAGGCCTTCCAGCGCCACTGCGCCGAGCGCGGGGTGGCCGGTTCGGTGGCACGCGGCCCCCTGGACTACGAAGCGGTGGCCCGCAGGTCCGCGGAGATGATGGCGCGCCCCGGGCACCGCTCCCTGGTCGTCAACTCCGACCACCTGAGCGCCGCCGTCTACGACGCCGCCCGCTCCCTGGGCCTGCGCGTGGGCCGGGACGTCAGCGTGGTGGGCCACGACGACCTGCCCACCTCGGCCCTGCTGGACCCGGGCCTGACCACGATCGCGGTGGAGCGCGAGGTACTGGGGGAGCGGATCATGGACCTGCTCGTGGAGGGCCCCGGCACCGCCGTGCGGTTGCCCGTGCGCCTGGTGGAGCGGGGGTCGGTCGCGGTCCTGGCGTGAGGCCGCTCCGTCCCCCCGCCGCCCGTCCCCTCCCGCCGTCGCGGACCGTCCCCCGGGCGGGGGACCCGTCCGCGACCTGCCCGGCCGAACGATCGCTTCCGAGGCGGCGGAACTTCCGAAGCGCTCCTGACCGCGGCTGACAGCATGGCCAACGCGGTGCTGACAGCCGTGGCGCACCGCCCCGGGAAGGACTGTGTCAGCCGGGAGGAGGACGGCTGTTCGCCGTGTTCAGCGTGTTCGCCAGGGTGTTCGGCCAAGCGTGCGAACGGGGTGGGCGGCGCTGACAGGGCAGGTCAGGGCAGGTTTGGGGTGTTCGTTCGGACGCCCCGACTTATAGCGTCTTACCTCCGCTGTCTGTGTGGGGGAGGGGCGGGCGCGGAAGAATCCCACCGCTGCTCAGCTGCGCGGTTGAGTGTCCCTCCGAAGGGCGGCGGGCGTTCACCGGCCCGACAGGAGTGGTCCGCCCGCCCCGCTGGCTGGTCGGACCGCGAAGGCGCTGCTCAGTCCAGGAGCCGCTTCCGGAGGGCGGCCAGGTCCTCCTCCCGGACTCCCGCCTCCAACAGGTAGGCGTGCGCGTCCAGCCCGCGTAGGGCGTCGAGGACGGTGTCGCGGAGCGTGAGGCCGCGCTCGGACAGCACGGCCTCGATCGCGGGGCCCTGGTCCCTGTGCCCCATCGCGGTGAGGAGCGGGACGAGTTCGGTCGTGGAGAGCTCGTAGTCGTCGGCGATCGCGTCGGCTCCGACGTCGGCCAGGGAGAGCAGCAGCAGGGCGACCAGGCCGGTGCGGTCGCGTCCGGCGCCGCAGTGGAACAGGACGCCGCCGGGCCCGGCCTGGGCCAGGGCGGTGATCACCGCGGCGCACCGCTCGGCCTTGCGTTCGAGGAAGAGCCGGTAGTAGAGCGGGGTTCCGTTGAGCCGCCGGCGGTTGACGTCCTTCCAGAACCCGACGTCCTCGACATGGTCCAGGGGCACCTCCAGGCGCGTCATCCCCGGGGGGAGGGGCGTCTGGTCCGCTGTCGCGGGGAACGCGGCGGATCCTGCCCGGCTCGTCAGGCCTTCCCCCGGGGCCGGTCGGATCTCGTCGGGGTTGCGCAGGTCCACGACGGTGCGCACACCGGCGGCGTACGCGGCCTGCCACCCCCTTTCGGTGACGAAGCGCGGGTCGGCGGACCGGAGGAAGGCCCCGGGGCGGGTGGTCCCTCCGTTCCGGCTCGGGAGGCCGCCGAGGTCGCGGGTGTTGAAGAAGCCTTCCCAGGTGGTCTTTCTGCTGTCGCTCATGGACGACAGGGATACTTTCCCCCGCCGAAAAAGAAAAGTTCCTTGGTCCCTTTCCGGGCGGCGCGCCGGTGCGCTGACGCTCGGTCCTCACCGAAGCGGGAGGGAACCTGGCCCACTCCGCGTACGTGGACGACAAAGAGAATCTACGTCGTAAAGGTAGTGGTTTCTAAAACTCATCACCCACAGAACGCATTGGCAGCACCCAAGCCCCACATCACCCGAACCCTCTCCACCCTCACCCCGACCCGGTGAAGGCCTGGCCGTCCTCGGGCAGGACCTGCCCCCCGTCGACGACGATGGCCTGCCCGGTGATGAAGGAGGCGCCGGGGCTGGCCAGGAACAGGCAGGCCGCGGCGACGTCCTCGACCTCGCCGATGCGTCCGATCGGGATCGCCGCGCGCATGCGCTCCAGGTAGTCCGGCCCCAGCTCATCCAGGCCCTCGGTGCGCACGTTCCCGGGCAGCACCGCGTTGACGGTGATGCCCCGGGGCGCGAGCTCCAGGGCGGCGCTGCGCATGAACCCCAACTGGGCGGCCTTGGTGGCACCGTAGTGGGACCAACCCGCGTATCCGGTCAGGGGTCCGGTGATGGAGGAGGTGATCACCACGCGCCCCCGTCCGGAGGCCGTCAGGGCCTCCACCGCGGCCTGCACCGTCAGCACGGTGCCCTTGAGGTTGGTGTCGACGACCCGGTCGAGTTCGTCGGGGTCCATCGACACCAGCGGAGACGAGGGGAAGACCCCGGCGTTGGCGCAGACCACGTCCAGACCGCCGGTGCGCCGCACGGCCTGCTCCACGATGCGCGCGCAGTCGTCGGCCCTGGCCACGTCGCCGACGACCCACTCCGCCCCCGGGACGCGCCAGGCGGCCTCGCGCGCCCTGGCCACGTCGCGGCCCACGATCACCACGCGGTCCCCGGCCTGCGCGAAACCCCGGGCGAGGCCGAGCCCGATGCCCCTGGTCCCGCCGGTCACCAGAACTGATCTGTCCATACAGCAGACTCCTGCGGTTCGGTCGATCGGTGCTCCGTCCCGTCCAGGATCGCGTACGGGGATGAGGTCTAGCCCGGCGTTCCGGCGACCGGTCGAGGCCCCCGCGCCGCCGTCAGCCGCGTGCCGCGCGCGGCGGCGCGAGGGAGCCGGTGATCCGCACCTCTGTGGGCAGCCTGCGCCCACGGGGGCGGGTTCCAGGGGGCCCGTCGACCATCTCGATCAACGCCGACACCGCCGCGCGGCCCAGTTCGTCCGCCGGGGCCAGCACCGCCGAGATCGGCGGCCCCGGCAGGTCGGCCAGGGCGATGTCGTCGGCCGCGGCCACACTGATGTCCTCAGGCACCCGCAGCCCCATGCGGCCGAACTCGAACATGGCACCCAGCAGCAACAGGCTGTTGTAGACGAGCATCGCCGTGCAGCCCGAGTCCACGATCTCCCGCGCCGCGGCGGCCCCCTCGGCGAAGGCCGGGCGCACGGGTCCGAAGACCCGCACCCGCAGCCGGGACCGGGCGGCGTGCTCCACCAGCTCCTCGCGCCTGCGCCGGTCCATCCACGAACTGGGCGGCCCCGCCAGGTAGGCGACGTCGCGGTGCCCGAGCTCCACCAGGCGGTCGTAGACGGTGCCCAGGCCGCCGGGGGTGTCGACGGTGAACGAGGTCAGCCCGGGGACGCGGCGGTTGATCACCACCAGCGGCTTGCGCCGGTGCGTCTCCTTCAGGTCGGCGGCCGAGCCCACCGGTGACTGGAGCGCGAAACCGTCGACCTGGCTCTCCAGCTCACCGAGCACCTCGGCCTCCCGGGCCGCGTCGCCCCCGGTGACGGCGATGATCACCCGGCGCCCGCTCCTGCCCGCCAGCTCCTGCGCGGCCGTGGCGGTGGTGGAGTAGAAGGGGTTGTCCAGGTCGGGGACGAGCAGGGCGAAGAAGCCGCTGCGGCCCGTGGTCAGCGCCCGCGCGGCCGGGTTGGCGCGAAAGCCCAGTCTCTCCGCGGCGGCGCGCACCCTGAGCAGGGTGGGCTCGGAGACCATGGACGGCCGCGACAGGGCCCGCGAAACGGTGGACGCCGACACACCGGCCTCCCTGGCCACGTCGTCCAGACTCGCCATTCCAGCTCCTCACACCCGATGGTGCCCCCTGTCACACTCGCGACCCGGGGGTTGGCTCGTGTCCCCGACACAGGCTACGGTGTGCAAGCGCTTGTGCAAGCGCTTGCAGGTGTTTCCGCAGCTGAAGCGCTACACGGATGAAGTACTGCGCAGAAGAAGTACTGCGCAGAAGAAGCGCTGCGGAGAAGAAGCACCGCGCAGTTGAGGCACTGCGTAAACGAAACACCGCGCGGACGAAGCGCCGTGAAGATCCAGACCGTCCCCTCGACAGCGACCGGGAGTGGAATTGCCCCGCCCGTCACCCACCGTCGGCGCCACCGCGGCCGCTCCGCGCCGCGGCCGCCTTCCACGACCACCCGTCACGGTCCTGCTGGTCCCGGGGCTGGCCGTGGTCCTGTTCGCCTTCTGCTACCCGGTCGTGGCCACCCTGGCCTGGCCGCCCGACGGCGACCCCGCCACGGTCGCGCGCGAGACGGGCAGCCTGCTCACCGACCCCTACCTGCTCCCCGTGGTCGCCCGCACCGTCCGCGTCGCCGTGGTGACCACCGGGCTGTGCCTGCTCATGGGCTTCCCGGTGGCCTACCTCATCTCCCGGGCCCCCGGCCGCTGGCCCGGCCGCCTCCTGGCCCTGGCGATCTTCCCGCTGCTGCTCAACACCGTCGTGCGCACCTACGGCTGGATCATGGTCCTGGGCGGCAACGGCCTCATCAGCGGGATCAGCGAGGCCCTGGGCACGGGCCGGGTCCAGCTCCTCTACACCGAGACCGCCATCGTGCTCGGCCTGGTCCAGCTGTTCCTGCCGCTGATGATCCTGTCCTCCTACTCCAGCCTCGCCCAGCAGGACCACCGCCTGGAGGACGCCGCCCGGGGGCTGGGCGCCTCACCCGGCCGGGCCTTCCGCACCGTGGTCTTCCCGCTCGCCCTGCCCGGGGTGCTCGTGGGCTGCACGCTGGTCTTCGCGGGCGCGGTCACCGCCTTCACCACCCCCCAGCTGCTCGGCGGGCCGCGCGAACGCCTTCTGTCCACCCTGCTCTACAGCCGGGTCAACGTCAGCCTCGACTGGCCCTCCGCCAGCGCCGTCGCCCTGGTGATGACGGTGCTGGTGCTGGCGGTCAGCGCGCTGTCCGGCCGGCTCGGCAAGATCGGGAGCACGACATCATGATCCTGAGACGCCCCTTCCTGTCGCTGCTCGCGGCGGCGGCCTTCGTCCTCATGCTCGGTCCCGTGGTGATCCTGGTCGGGGTCGCCTTCACCGCGGGGAGCACCCTGGCCTTCCCGCCGGAGGGCCTGTCCCTGCGCTGGTTCGCCGCCGCCCTGGACTACGGGCCCTTCGTCGACTCCTTCGGCACCAGCGTCGCCGTGGCGCTCGCCTCGACCGCGATCGCCCTGCTCCTGGGCGTTCCGGCGACCCTGGCGCTGCACCGGGGCAACCCGCGCGGGCGCAGGGTGATGGAGAACCTCTTCTTCGCCCCGATCGTGGTCCCCGAACTGGTCCTGAGCCTGGCCCTGTTCCAGCAGCTCATGGTGGGCATGCGCGTCACCGCGCTGGGCGCGCTCATCGTCGGGCACACCGTCCTGCTGCTGCCCTACACCGTCCGCGTAGTGGGGGCCTCGCTGTCGCTGGCCGACGCGCGCCTGGAGGAGGCGGCCCGCGGGCTGGGCGCCGGACCGGTGCGCGCCTTCTTCACCGTGACCCTGCCGGTCATGGCGCCGGGCATCGTATCCGCCACGATCCTGGCCTTCATCACCTCCCTGAACAACGTTCCGCTGTCCCTGCTGCTCACCGGCCCGGGCGTGGCGACGCTGCCGGTGGAGATGCTCAACTACGTCCAGTCCTCGTTCGACCCGGTGGTCGCGGCGGTCAGCGTGCTGCTCCTGGCGCTCAGCGTCGCAGTCGCCTTCGCCACCGAACGCATGGTCGGTTTCACGAAGGTCTTCGGCCGCTAACCGGGAAGAAGGACAAACGGATGACACCCGTCGTCGAACTCGACCGCGTCACCCACCGCTTCGGCGGACGCAAGGGCAAGGACGGCCCCGCCGCCGTCGCCGACCTGGACCTGGCCGTGCGGAGCGGCGAGTTCACCACGCTGCTGGGCCCCAGCGGCTGCGGCAAGACCACCACCCTGCGCATGATCGCCGGGTTCCTCCAGCCCACCTCCGGCAGGATCCTGCTGGAGGGCCAGGACGCCACCCGCACCCCGCCGGAGAAGCGCAACATCGGCATGGTCTTCCAGTCCTACGCGCTCTTCCCGCACATGACCCTGCGCGACAACGTCGGTTACGGGCTGCGTACTCGCAGGATCGCCGCCCAGGAGGCGGCCAGACGCGCCGGTGAGGCGCTGGACCTGGTGGGCCTGGCGCACCTGGCCGACCGCAAGCCCGCCGAGCTGTCCGGCGGCCAGCAGCAGCGCGTGGCCCTGGCCCGCGCCGTGGCCATCCGCCCCTCGGTGCTGCTGCTGGACGAGCCGCTGTCCAACCTCGACGCCCAGCTGCGCGTGCAGATGCGCCGCGAACTGCTGCGGGTCCAGCGCGAGACCGGCCTGACCGCCGTCCTGGTCACCCACGACCAGGACGAGGCGCTGGAGCTGTCCGACACCATGGTCATCCTCAACGAGGGGCGGCTGGAGCAGGAGGGCGCACCCCGGGAGGTCTTCCCCCGGCCCGCCAACCGCTTCGTCGCCGAGTTCCTGGGCTACGACAACTTCCCGCGGGTGCCCGGGCGCGGAACCGTCACCATCCGGCCCGAGCACGTGCGCCTGCTGCCCGCCGGGACCCGGGAGGGCGAGGGCGAGACCGGCCTGGACGGCACCGTCGCCGAGGTCACCTTCCAGGGCAGCAACTGCCTGGTCGAGGCCCGCATCGACGGGGTGGAGGGGCCCGGTTCGGCCCTGCGCTCCCTGCACCCGGCCGACGACCTGCGCCCCGGCGACCCCGTGCGCATCGCCCTGCCCCACCGCCACCTGGTGGAACTCGCGGAGGAGGCCGGATGAGCCGTCCCACACGCCCGCGCCGACTGCTGGCCGCGCTCGCCGGGGCGGCGACGCTGGCCCTGGTGAGCGCCTCGTGCGCGCCGGTGCGCGAGGACGACCCCGACACGCTGGTGGTGAGCACCTTCGCCTTCGCCACCGAGGAGTTCACCGAGGTGGTGGCCGACCCCTTCGAGGCCGAGACCGGGATCCGGGTGGTCCTGGACACCGGCAACAACGCCGGGCGGCTCACCAAGCTGAGGATCAACGCCGAGACGCCCGACACCGACGTCGTGCTCATCTCCGACTACTACGCGCAGATCGGCAAGGACATGGGGCTGTTCGCCCCCGTCGACCCGGCTGACGTGCCCAACCTCGACGCCATCCAGCCCTGGGCCGTGGACCCGGACGGGTACGGCCCCGCCTACACCTTCCAGCTCCTGGGCCTGCTCTACCGCACCGACCTGGTCGAGGAGGCCCCCGACTCCTGGGACGACCTGTGGGCCGGGCCCGAGGCGGGGTACGTGCTGCCCGACATCTCGGTCTCGGCGGGCCCGATGTTCGTCCTGGCCGCGGGCGAGCACTTCGGCTCGGGGCCCTCCGACCCGGACGCCGGTTTCGAGGCGATGGGCCGGATCGGCCCGGACGCGCTCCAGTTCTACACCGGTTCCACCGAGCTCACCAGCCTGCTCGAACGCGGTGAGATCGCCATGGCGCCCGGTCTGGACAACTTCGCCATGGGCTCGGTGGAGGCCGGACAGCCGATCGGCTTTGCCGCGCCCGNACAGGGGCGGGTGATGACCGCCAACACCGCGCAGGTGGTCAACGGGGCGCCCAACGAGGCCGGGGCCCTGGCCTTCGTCGACTTCCTGCTGCGCCCCGAGGTGCAGGAGGGGATGGCCGAGGCCCTCTACGACAAGCCCGTGGCGCTGGAGGCCGACCCCACCCCGCTCATGGAGCGGGTCTCGGGACAGGCCGCCTCCTCCCCGTCCGACAGCGGCTACCACCAGGGCGACCTGGCCCTCATCGCGCAGGAGCGCTCCACCTGGCTGGACCGCTTCACCGAGGAGGTGGCGCGGTGAGCGTCCCCGTCGTCATCGACTGCGACCCCGGCGTCGACGACGCCCTCGCCCTGCTGCTCGCGCTGGCCTCACCGGGGCTGGAGGTGCGGGGGGTGACCACGGTGGCCGGGAACGCCTCCCTCGCCGACGTGGACCGCAACGCCGCGCACGTGCTGGACCTGGCCGGAGCCCCGGCCGGACTGCCGCTGGTGTCGGGGCTGGCCGGGCCGATCTCGCGGACCACGCGCCTGCGCGACGAGCCCATGCACGGGGTCGGCGGCCTGGGCGGGCTGGTCCCCGCCTCGCCGCCCCGGGCGTTCGGCCCCGGCCACGCGGTCGACTGGCTGGCGGAGCAGGCCCTGCGCTCGCCGGGCGAGCTGACCCTGGTGGCGATCGGCCCGCTGTCCAACGTGGCGGCCCTGCTCGCCCGCCACCCGCAGGCCGGGCCGGCGCTGCGCGAGATCGTCGTGATGGGCGGCGCCGCCTTCGTCCAGGGCAACATCACCCCGGCGGCGGAGTTCAACTTCCACGCCGACCCCGAGGCCGCCCGCTACGTCCTGGAGTCGGGCCTGCCGGTGCGGATCGTGGGCCTGGACGTCACCCGCGCCGCGCTCTACCCGCTCCGCGACGCCGAGGAGCTGGCGGCACTGCCCGGCACCGCCGGTGTCGCCGGAGCACTGCTGCGCGACTACGCCCTGCGCTACCGGGACCGCTTCGGCGTCGCCGCCGTGCCGGTGCACGACGCGCTGGCGGTGGCCGCCGTCGCCCATCCCGAACTGCTCGGCTGGGAGGAGGGCGCCGCCTCGGTGGAGTGCGCCGGGGAGCTCACCCGCGGCGCCCTGGTGGCCGACCTGCGCACCCCCGGCCGCACACGGCACGTGCGCGTGGCCCGCACCGTCGACGCCGACGGGTTCGCCGCCCGCCTCACCGAGGGCATCGCCGGCTACGCCGCAGAACCGAACGACAGCGCGCGGACGCCGTGAACCGCGACCGCGCACCGGAAGGGGAACCGACTCCGATGCTCACCGCAGACCTGCTCATCCGCGGCGGAGACGTCGTCTCCGTCCACACCGGTCAGGTGTGGCGGGGCGGCGGCGCCGNGTGGTCGGCGACGCAATCCGCGCGGTGCTGCCGCCGGGGACCCCGGTCGAGGCCCGCGAGACCGTCGACGCCGACGGGCTCGTGGTCGCGCCCGGGTACGTGGACGCGCACATGCACATCGAGAGCTCGCTGCTGGCACCGGCCGAGTTCGCCCGGGTCACGCTCGCGCGCGGCACCACGACCGTGCTCGCCGACGCCCACGAGATCGTCAACGTCGCCGGGCGCGACGGGCAGGCGTGGATGATCGGGCAGGGCGGGGCCACCCGGCAGACCATGCGCTGGGCGGTCCCCTCGTGCGTGCCCGCGCTCGACGGGTTCGAGACGGCCGGGGCCCGCCTGGACGCCGACGACGTCGCCGAGATGCTGGACTGGGAGGGGGTCACCACCCTCGGCGAGGTGATGGACTACCGCGCGGTGGTCTCGGGCGACCCCAGGATGGGCGCCATCATCGCCGCGGCCCGCAGCCGGGGCGTGCGCCTGGACGGGCACTGCCCCAACCTGTCGGGGGCCGAGCTGGGCGAGTACCTGTGGGCCGGGATCGACTCCGACCACTGCAAGAACACCGCCGAGGTGGCGGTGGAGAAGGCCCGCCTGGGCATGCTGCTGATGCTCCAGGAGAAGTGCCTGACCCCCGAGGTCGTGCGGGCGCTGCTGGAGCTGCCGCACCTGCCCGACTTCTGCCTGGTCACCGACGACATCGTCGTGGACGCGATCGTGAGCACCGGCCACCTGGACCGGGTGGGGGCGGTGGCCCTCGAACGCGGGTTGCCCCCGCTGGCGGTGCTGCGGGCGCTCACGCTCCAGCCCGCGCGCAGGCTCGGCCTCGACGACCGGGGGACCGTCACCCCGGGCAAGCGCGCCGACCTGGTCCTGCTGCGCTCGCTCACCGAGCTCACCCCCGTGGTCGCGATCGCGGGCGGCACGGTCGTGGGCCGCGACGGCGCCCCGCTCACCGGTCCCGGACCCGCGCCGCGCCACCCGTTCGGCGGCACGGTGCGCATCGGCGCGCCCGACGCGGAGGCGGCCCGCTGGCGGGTGGACCTGCCCGACGGCGAACACGCCTTCCGGGCGCTGCGGGTGAACGCGGTGGACACCTACACCGAGCCGGACGAGGTCGTGCTGCCCGTGCGCGGGGGAGTGGTCGACTGGCAGGGCAGGACCGCGGTGGTGGCGGTCTTCGAGCGCCACACCGGGGCGGGCGGGGCGGCGTTCGCGCCGGTCACCGGGCAGAAACTGGGCGCGGGGGCCTTCGCCACCACCTACGCCCACGACAGCCACAACCTCACGGTCGTGGCCACGGGCGAGGACGCGCTGCGCGAGGCCGCCGCCCGGGTGGTGTCCTGGGGCGGCGGCATGAGCCTGGTCCGCGAGGACGGCGCGGGTGCCGGGATCGCCCTGCCCATCGGCGGGGTCATGTCGGAGCGGCCCGCCGACGAGGTGGCCCGGGCCACCCGGGAGCTGCGCGCGGAGCTGGCGGCGTGGGGCTGGGACAACGGCAACGCCTTCATGAGCCTGTCGACTCTGACCCTGGCGGTGTCCCCGAGCGTGAAGATCACCGACCGGGGCCTGGTGCGCGTGGTCGAGCGCGCCTGGGAACCGGCGACGGTGGGCTGACCCCGGTTCGGAGAGGGAGCCGCGCCCCTTTCCGGGGGTGCGGCTCCGCGGGCGCCGCTGGTCGCAGGTCCCAGGCTGCGTTGCCGGAGTCCCGCCATGCCCTGGAGCCCCTCCCGCAGGCAGGGGATCGAGACGGCGGCCAACGCGCGGCCTGCCCGATGCCGCTCTTCGCCCGACCCGCGAGCCGCGTCGTCTGCTGACCACCCTCAACCCTCGTTCCCGCCCGTGCCGCGGGGCAGGGCCGTCAGCCGCGACTGCCCTACCGCGAGGTAGAAGGGGGAGGGCACGACCGGGCGCTCGCCCCGTAGCAGGCGGCGCACGTTGAACGCGGCCCACTTCGGGGCGTCCCTGACGGCGGTGTACATCAGCACCGCCTCTCCGGCTCCCTCCAGCGCGTGTAGTGCGGGCCCGTACACACCACGCGCCATCCACTCCGGCGTGTCCGCGCGGTCGGTGTCCAGCGCCCGCACCGGGGCCGTCCACCCCGACCGTTCCGGGACGGGCTCGGCGGCCGTGACGATCCACAGGCCCTGCTCGGGAAAGTGCGGTGTGTTGTGCAGATTCGATCCCCGGGCCAGCACCATGACCCACCGGTCGCCCACGCGGTGGACGGCGTTGTCGAAGAACCCCTCCTCGGCCCCCGCGAAGACCTTCGGCGGCGACCACGAGATCCCGTCGGTGCTCTCGGTGACCCGGAGTTCGTAGTCGGGCAGCTCGCCCGGTCCGATCTCGTTCGGGTTCGCCTGGAACCACATCAGGTAGCGGCCCCGGTCATGGACCACGAGAGGCTCCAGAACGCTCAGGCGGGGCGCGCTGCCGCGCAGGACGGGCTCCGCACGGCGCTCCCACCGTCCCTCGCGGTACTCCAGGACCCCGATCGCGTAGCTGCTGCGGTTTCCGTAGTGCTGGAGCGAGGCGCGTCCGGTGTAGTAGAGGCGCGGCGGGTGGCCGTCGACGCCGGGCACGAACGAGGGGGTGTGCATCCCCGCGCGATCCCATCCGTCACGGGGAGGATCCACGACCAGCGGCCTCACCCGGCCGCGTGCGTCGGTGTCGAACACCCACCGTCCGCTGTCCAGTGCCTGACCGGGTGCCAGACGCGCGCGGTAGAGACGGTTGCGGAACGTCGTGGAGAAGCCGCCCAGGTACATCGTCGGGACGCCGTCGACCACGTGCACATCGGGGTCACCGGCGCCCAGCAGTCCGCGCGGCATCGGTCCGTCGACCATGTCCCACAGCGCCGTGGACTGACCTGGAGCATTGATCGAGAACATGCCTACCTCCGGGAATCGAGCACGCCGAACGGCGCGGACTCCCCTGGGGGCCAGGTAGGTCGTTGCCCCGACAGTAACAGCGCCCGCGCGGCGGGGCCAGAGGTGCTCCCGACCCTGGAGGGCCCACCGCCGTCGCTCCGGGTGCCAGGGGGTCCGGGCTGCGGCTTCCCGCCGCCGCCCGGGGCTCGGGCGGGAGCCGTACGGGCCCGGGGCCTCAGCCGGTGCGGGTGTCCGGGGCCTCTCCGGGAAGGCCGGAGGGCTGCCCGGCCCCGGCTCCCTCGGAACCTCCCGCCTCCCGGTGTCCCAGGGCGCGCAGCAGGTAGGGCAGGAGCCGAACGGCGATGTCGTGGCCGGGGGAGGCGCCGGGCGCGGGCGGCACCAGGAACGTGTGGCTGACCATCGGGCCGATGACCATCTCCGCCACCACCAGCGGGTCCTCCACCGGCGGGATCTCCCCGCGCGCGACGGCGCGCTCCACGACGGCCAGCACCCGCTCCTGGAGCGGCACCACGAAGTCGCCGAAGAGCGCGTCGGCGAGCGCCTGGTTGTGCGCGGCCTCGCCCAGCACCGCGCGCAGCAGCCTCCCGGAGGCCCCCTCCAGGGCCGCGGCCTTGTCGTGCAGGAGCCGGGACAGGTCCGAGCGCAGCGCGCCGGTGTCGTGGTCGGGCCCCAGGTTCTCCGCCCAGTCCCGGGCGGCGCCCAGCACCAGGTCCTCCTTGGAGCGCCAGCGCCGGTAGAGGGTGGCGGTGGAGACACCGGCCCGCCTGGCGACTGCGGCCGTGGTCAGGCCGCCGTACCCGTGCAGTTCGAGTTCGGCGAGGGTGGCGTCCATCAGCGCGCGGTCCCGGGAGGCGTCGCGCGGTCGGCCCCGGTGGGGGGCGCACGAGGCGTCGGGCAGATGGTCGGTGGTCATGCCCTGAATCCTATGCGAGTGGGGCCTAGGGAAACGAAAGCGTTTCGTTTACTATCGCTCCATGACCAACACCCAGGACGCCTCCGCCGCCGACGCCGCCCAGGCCGCCCCCCGGCCCCCCGCCGAGCCGCTCACCCTGACCACCGAGATCCCGCCGGTGGTCGCCCGCCTGCGCGCCGCCTTCGCCTCCGGCCGCACCAAGCCCGTCGCCTGGCGCCGCGCCCAGCTGCGCGCACTGCGCCGCATGCTCACCGAACAGCGCACCGCGTTCGAACGCGCGCTCGGCGCCGACCTCGGCAAGAGCCCCATCGAGGCCCACACCACCGAGGTCGGCTTCGTCGTCAACGAGATCGACCACACCCTCAGGCACCTGGCCTCCTGGCTGCGCCCCCAGCGGGTGCCGGTGCCCGTCGCCCTGGCCCCGGCCAAGGCCCGCCGCGTGCGCGAGCCGCTGGGCACCGTGCTGGTCATCGCCCCGTGGAACTACCCGGTGAACCTGTCCCTGGCGCCCCTGGTCGGCGCCCTCGCCGCGGGCAACGCCGTGCTGGTCAAGCCCAGCGAACTCGCCCCGGCCACCTCCGCCGTCCTGGCCGAGATGCTGCCCCGCTACCTGGACACCGATGCGGTCGCGGTCGTGGAGGGCGGCATCCCCGAGAGCACCGCCCTGCTGGAGGAGCGCTTCGACCACATCTTCTACACCGGCAACGGTGCCGTGGCCCGCATCGTCATGGCCGCCGCCGCCAAGCACCTGACCCCCGTCACCCTGGAACTGGGCGGCAAGAGCCCCGCCATCGTCGAGCCCGGCGTGGACCTGGCCACCACCGCCCGCCGCCTGGCCTGGGGCAAGTTCACCAACACCGGGCAGACCTGCGTGGCCCCCGACTACGTGCTCGCCGTCGGTGACACCGCCGAACCGCTCCAGCGCGAGCTGACCGCCGCCATCACCGAGATGTTCGGCGAGGACCCCTCACGCAGCGCCGACTACGGGCGCATCGTCAACGAGCGCCACTTCGCCCGGATCACCGCCCTGCTGGGGAGCGGCACCGTGGTCACCGGGGGACAGCACGACATCGACCGGCTCTACGTCGCCCCCACCGTCCTGGGCGATGTGGCCCCCGACTCCCCGGTGATGTCGGAGGAGATCTTCGGTCCCGTCCTGCCGGTCCTGCGGGTCCCCGACCTGGACGCGGCCATCGCCTTCGTCAACGAGCGCGACAAGCCGCTGGCGCTGTACGGCTTCACCGACTCCGAGGAGACCAAGCGCCGCCTGACCACCGAGACCTCCTCGGGCGGCCTGGCCTTCGGCCTGCCCGTGGCCCACCTGGCCGTCCCCGGCCTGCCCTTCGGCGGCGTGGGGGACAGCGGCATGGGCGCCTACCACTCCGCGGCCTCCCTCGACACCTTCTCGCACACCAAGTCGGTGCTGGACAAGTCGCTGTTCATGGACACCATGCGCATCGCCTACGCGCCCGTCACCGACCTCAAACAAAAGCTGCTGCGCCGCTTCCTGTGAGCACGCGGGCGGGGGCGGGGGGCCCT
>ANAW01000303.1:0-17226 GCA_000340945.1 Nocardiopsis synnemataformans DSM 44143
CGACTACGGCGACAGCGACACCGACAGCGAGTTCGGCGACCCCGACAACCGCGACTGGAACCCCAACGACAACGTCCGCGTACGCGAAGAAGAGGACACCCACACCCCGCTCCCCGACCCCCTCAAAACCCCCGAGAACAACAAGGACCCCTTCGGCACAACCGACACCAAACACCCCGGAATGGGCAACGACCTCTTCCACCCCGCAATGAACGACGGCCCCCTCACCGTCAACTTCCTCAACGCCATCGTCCCCGACAACCCCATGACGGACGTGCCCCCCGGCACAGAACAGACCACCCCCAACACGGGAAACAACGAAAACACCGGCAACACGAACCCCACCGACCGCTCCACCCCCACACCAGAGCAACAGCACACCCCCGCCCCCGTCGCCGTGGCACCCCCGATCGGCCAGACCACCCCGCCACCCGCAACCACCCCACAGAACCCCACCCCCGACAACAACCAGCGCCCCACGTCCTCGGAGCGGGACAGTGGTGGGCGCTCACCCCAGCGCACCAACGACACCCGCACATCAGACCCGTCCACCCAGCGGTCGGCCCACGACGATGTGCGCACCACCACCGAGAGCGCGTCTCCTGTTCCGGAGACCGTCTCCACCGGTGACAGCACCGGGCAGAACGACCCCGGCACCCCAACGGACGAGCAGCGGGCGAACCCCGACACCGCGACCGCTCCCGAGCACCGGACCGAGTCGAAGGACGGCCCGCCGCCAC
Organism: Nocardiopsis synnemataformans DSM 44143; assembly: GCA_000340945.1. GTDB lineage: Bacteria > Actinomycetota > Actinomycetes > Streptosporangiales > Streptosporangiaceae > Nocardiopsis > Nocardiopsis synnemataformans. Next base: position 741 of record ANAW01000303.1, read on the forward strand.
CTCCGTCGAACACCCCCGAGGGCGACGACCAGCGCGACACCGTCACCAGGACGGAGAGCGGTCCGCCGCCGACCGAGGACACCGGACGCACCCCCGCCGACGACGGGTCCGACGACAAGCGGCCGGACGAGGAGAACCGCGACCGCTCCGGAGAGGACAGGGAGGGGTCGAACAACGACCGCTCCGGCGAAGACCGCGGCAACCGGGAAGGGTCCGAAAACGAGGGCCGCGACGGACCCGACGGCCGACCCGTCCCCCCTGCCGTCCCCGCGCCCGCCGACGCCAGCGAGCAGGGGAACCCCTCCCCCCAGCCCGCGCCGGACAGGATCACCACCGCGATCCGGCTCGGGGAGCTGGCCTCGGACAGCATCAAGGACGCGATCAGCGGCTACCAGCGCGCCCAGGACCTGGTCAGCCAGACCCGGGAGGCCGAGAGCCAGGGCCGCTCCGACGCCGACGACCTGCGCGCCCAGGCCTATGAGACGCAGCGCCAGGCCAACGAGGCCTACCGGACCTACGACTTCCTCGCCCAGATGCAGGCCGACCTGCTGCGCACCGATCAGCCGGTCACCGTCATGACCGCCCTGGAAACCCTCGCGGGCCCGAGCGGCGACACCGGCCCCGTCCCCCTCGGCGGGACCAGCGAGGACATCCCGCTCGGCCCCCTCAACACCGACTCCCCCGTCCACCAGGAGGAGACCCCACCGGAGGGCGCGCCGCCGGAGGGAGCCCCGCCGGAGGGCACACCGCCGGAGGAGACCCCACCGGAGGGCGCGCCGCCGGAGGGAACACAGTCGGAGGGAACCCCGCCGCAGCAGCCCCCGGCCCCCACCTACGACGGCGCCTTCGTCCCGGACCGGAACAAGCCGTACGACCTGGGCTACCTGACCACGTCCAACCTCCTCGGTCCGAACATGCTCTTCGCCGAGCACCTGCACGGGTTCGTCAACGACGTCCTGACCAACACTCCGGGCATGCCCGACCCCGCACGACAGCAGATCGCGGACGGTGTGGCCGCCATCCTCACGCAGGAGGGGCCGCGCCCCTTCCTCCGCGAGGGCGGGCGCACCGTCAGCGCCACCCACGACGGGCAGACGTGGAGCGCCGACATCGACCTGAGCCCACTCGACGGCGATTTCTACCACTTCAAGACCGAGTCCCTGAGCGGCAAGGACTCCAGGTACCTGAGGCTCAACAACGCCGGACCCGGGGTGGCCTCCAGCGAAGCCGGTTCCCAGGACGGAGGCGGGTCCTTCGGCGCCAAGTTCACGGCGAGCCCCATCTACGTGGGCAACGTCAGCGGCAGCGACGCCGGGCCGATCTTCTCCATCGGCATACGCGGCGGCTCCCAGGTCCGGAGCACCTCCGGGTCGGCCTCGGTCAGCGCCAATTCCGGTACCGGCATCGAGCTGCTCGGCCCCCCGAACCTCTACGTCGGCGACCTGGGCATGAGGGCGTCCGTCACCGGCCCCGGCCTCACCGCGCCGCGCGTCCAGGAGGGGACCTCGTACAACGGGCTGCTCATGAACCTGCCGGGCGAGGTGGTCTCCTCCTCGGTCGCCCCTCCGCGCATCGTGCCCGACAACGGACCGGCGGAACCGGAGGGGCACCACCTGCCGGTGAACCGGCCGTTCATAGGTACCGGCCACCCGCTGGAGATCACCCGTTTCTCCCCGGTCCCACCGGCATCCGATGGCGGGACCGGCGGGAACACCACGTCCGACGACAGCACCAACACCACGACGACGGGCGACGGTGACCGACCAGGGCAGAGCACCCTCGGCACCTGGCTGGCCGACCACCTCCTGGGCCCCCGCCCCGGCGGGGACCGGGGCGACGGCCGCGCCCCCTCCAGCAAGGAGGAGCGCAACGACGAGTACCGCGCACGGATCGAGGCCACCTTCGACAACGACCAGGTGCAGCAGTACCTGCCGCAGATGTCCAACGGTTCCGCGCACATCCGGATCGAGATCCCCGGAAGCCGTCCCCGGTACATGCGGATGTGGTCGGTGTCGACCCAGTACGACCGCAAGGACTTCGCCCCCGGCCTGGTCGACTTCCTGCACAGCAACACCACGGTCAAGAGCGTCTCCTCCAACGTGCAGCACTCCAACACGGTGTCCGGTTCGTTCGGCGCCGGCTTCGGCATCTGGCTCGAACTGCCCAACGGCAAGAGCATCCGGCTCGAAGCTCCCGCCGTGGAGTACTCGGCGACGCTCAAGAACAGCACGGGGACCGTCCAGAACACCTCGGGGACGATCAGCGATATCGTGCACGCCCCGTCCGGCCACGCGGCCTACGACGTCAAGCGCGACTTCTACGTCCACATCCAGGGCGAGCCGCAGGCGCACCGCTTCGAGGGCAGCTCCGTCGAGCTGCTCACGGTCGAGGACGCCCGCCTGCTCAACGGTGAACTGCCCAAGGCCCCGTCCTCGACCGACGGATCGGCCGCGCCGCCCCGGCCCCCGTTCCCGAACCTCGCGGTGGACCGCCCCACGAATCTGAGCGGGTCCACCGTGCTCGGGTTCGGCCAGGCTTCCCCGGTCGCTCCGGCGAACAACGGTGGGACCACTGGCACCACCGGAAACACCAACACCACAAGCAGCACCACTGGGAACACAGGGACCAGCAACACGGGAACCACGAACACGACGGACACCACCGGGAACGACGGCACCGACGGCGACACCAAGACGCACAACTCACCGGAGAGATCGTTCTACGACGACCTGGCGTACACAGTGCTCAGCGCCATCTCCGAGAAGCACCCCGGAATGGTCATCCCGGACCTGGCCCGGACCAGGAAGGACTACGCCGTCCGCCCCAGCCACATGGAGCCGGACGCGGTCCGCAGCTTCCGCGAGCGCTGGGGCGGAAGGCGCAACGCGGACGTGGCTGAGGCGAACACCCGGAAGGTCAGGGACGCGCTCTCCGAGTCCCGTATCAAGAGCAGCAAGTCCGACCTGCCCTACGACGGCATCCCGGTCCGCCTCCAGGAAACCGCCGTGATCGACATGAAGACGGCCCGCGCGGACGGGGGCCTGCGCCCCGACCACGTGACCCTGCGCGTCTACGGCGAATTCGGAAAACTCGAACACCAGTTCGAAACGACCGCCAGTGGCGGTGTCCGGTTCGCGGGCTCATCCGGCATCACCGCCGTGAAGGGGACGAACCTCAACCACTCGCTGAGTTTCACCGTCGGCGGCAGCGTGCGCGACGACGCCAACGCCGACGCACGCGGTGTCCCCAGGCAGCTGGGGAACCCGGTGGTCGCGCTGCTCACCTCCTTGGGCTTCGGCAGGGAATCCGCTCAGAGCATCTCCCGCAGCGTCGAGGAGACGGTCCTGTTCAACGGGGACTCCGACGTGTGGACGTCCCGCACCCGCTTCACCGCACGGCTGTTCGAGAACGACGACCTCGGAATGACGCGCGACGACCAGCCCCAGCACGAACACGGGACACCGCTCCTGGAGGACGGGCTGGACACCCAGATGGTCCTCCTCACGCCCAAGGCGTCCCCGACGGTCTCGGACCCCGCGCAGACGGACACCGACACGACCGACGACTGGCAAGCACTCCCGCCCGAGCAGGTGAAGGACATGCTCACCCTGAGGCCCACCGCCTCCGGCGATACGGCGGACGGCAGGCGGGGCGGCCTGTGGACCGTCGTCCGGGACGGGGCCGTGCACACCTGGGGACGCCTGTTGGGCGGAGGCGCTGAGACCGCCACCCCCTCCCAGAACACCACCGCGCCTCCCGCGGGCACCACCGCGGTCACGGGCACCGACGGCAACCAGACGGTCCTCCCCGCCCCGCCGCCTCCCCCCGGAGGCACCACGGGCACCACCACCGGCACGACGCCGGAGACCGCTCCCCCCGGAGGGGACCGGAGCGGGGACGACTCCCCGGACGACCGGCCGCCGCAGGACCCGCCGCCGCAGGACCCGCCGCCGACCCTGGGACAGCACCGCGCCCAGGCACTCCACCGCGCCGGTGCCTTCATCGAGCACGTGAGAACCCACTTCGGCGCCAGGGACCAGCAGCCCGGGCTGCTGGAGCAGGTGTACCGGTCCTTCTCCGAAGACGGATTCGCGCGCAAGCGCGTGTCGCACCTCTCCCGGTCGCCCGGGAACGGTCAGCGGATCGAGCAGTCCCTGTCGTCGGAGGTACTCGCCACGGACAAGAGCCTGTCCAGTCAGTCGGGCTCCCGCTCCCGCTACGAGGTGAGCAGCCGTTTCTGGTCACCGCACAAAGTCCGGGTGACCAACGCCACCCGGGCCGAGATGGACACCGTCACCGACTTCCGACCCGTCGACGCCCAGATGCGGTGGGGTGGCGGCAGCGAGACGGTCCTGTCCGCCGTCTCCTCCCTGACCGGCAGCCTCGGACTCAAGTTCGGCGGGGGCGGGGCCCGCAACCCCAACCCGCACCCCTCCGACGGCTCCCTGCCCAACGAGGCCGTCAGACCGATCCCGGTGTTCGGAACCTCCCTCTCCCACACGTTCTTCTCCCGCGGCACGTCGCACACCCAGTCGACCACGTTCTCGTCGTCGGTGCTGTTCATCCCGAACAACACCAAGGCGTACGCCTTCCGCGCCTCCGGCCGTCTCACCCTCCTCACCGAGTTCCTGAAGAACTGGAGCATCGGCCCGACCCTGGACTGGAAGACCCTGTTCCGCGGGTCGACCCGTCCGGTCACGGATCTGGCCTCGGGCTACGTGCACTCCCGCGACGCCCAGGAAGAAGGGATGGTGCGGGACAAGGCGACCCGCGACGGCGACGGAGTGGACCTGAGCCCCCAGGACCCCCCGAAGAAGCCCGAGAACGCGCGGGTGCGCCCGGGGTTCGAGAACAACGGCAGGCAGATCCAGCCCGCCAACCCCGAGGCCGCCGCCCAGGCCCTGGTGGACTCCCTCGCCTCGAACGGACTGGAGCTGACGCTCGGCGGCGGCCGGGAGGCCCTGCTGAAGCAGCTGACCACGCATCTGGCCCAGAACCCGGACCCCACCGCACCGCTGCCGCTCAACGTCCGCGCGCTGGGGCCGGAGCCCGCCCCTGACTCGAAGCCCCGGCCACAGCGTTCGAGCTCCGCGGGGAAGCTCTACGTGGAACTGATCAGGAACCCGGAGAGCACCAGGGTCTCGCACGCCGGCCAGGCCGACTACTACATCGAGTCGCACACGGTGAAGACGACCGACGCGCACTCGCGGAGCCAGGAGACCAGAACGACGGCGAACCTGGACGCCGTAGCGCTGCAACCTCCGCCCTACCCCCAGGACGACCAGGGGCCGGACGGACAGCCGGGGCACCGCGCCCTGTTCACCTCCCCTGCCGGGGAGATGTCCTCCTCCAGCAACGACGGGCGCTCCTCCGGACAGTCGCAGGACGACGCCCGCACCATCGAACTGCACCTGAAAACCCCGTACGCGAAGGTCAGCGCGGACACGACCCTCAAGCTCACACTCCAGTTCGACGAACCCAAGGGCGGGGCGAACGGCAACCAGCCGAAATCGTCCTACGAGGTCAGCGCTGGAAGCGGACGGGTCGACACGCTGTACTCGTTCTCGTACATGACCTTCGACCCCCCGGCGACGGACACCCCGGAAGGCGACACGCAGGAGACCGGCACCGACACGCTGCCGCCTCCGCCGGCCCCCGCCGTCACCACGTCCACGGACGGCACCGTATCCACCGGGACCACTCCGGCCGACCAGAACACCACTCCGGCCCCGGACAGCGGCAACACCACCGGCGACCGGACGGACTCCGGCCCGACGCGGCGGCCCGGCGGAGCCCCCATCTACGCCTCCCAGGACGACGCGTTGCGCACGTGGACCCGTGACGCGGGTCCACGTCCCGGCAGCGACGCCGCCCTCGCGCTGACGTCCGTGGTGCAGGACTACGGACAGGCGCTGCGCGACCAGGCCAACATCGTCATCGCGCGGTCCGCCGGCTGGAAGCCGCCTTCCGGCACCCCCGAAGGGGAGCGGTCGGTCGAGGACACGGCGAACGCGGCGCGGGCCCACCTCGCCGACGTCTACGGCCTGGACCCGGTCTACAACGTCATCGACGCCAGCCTGAGTGACGAGGCCATCAAGGCGATAGACCCGTCGGCCTCGCGCAACCCCGGAGGTGTGCAGTTCGCCGACATCGAACTCCCCGGGTGGATCGACAGGGTCGTGCGGAGCAACCACACCGAGTGGGGCGCCAAGGCTCTGCCGAGCAGCCACGGAGCGAAGATCCTGGACGCGCGGCCGGACGGTCAGCTCAGCGACTCCCGTGTCCGGCCCCGGACGGACAGCTTCGGCGGCTCCCACGGCGGGGGCCAGGGCTTCGGGGGCGGGTTCCGCCCCGCCGGGATAAGCACCGAGAGTCCCGCCTACGACCGCCACGAGGGCATCTACACCGGTGCGGCGGCCGCGAACACCGGTTCGTCCCATGGGGCCGCATCGGGCTCCAACCAGGCCGTCAAGGGCTACCAGGAGTCCGACCAGCTCCGCCAGGGACCCTTCTACCTCGTGGAGCACGACGTCACCTGGGCGTTCGCCGCGGGCAGCAAGCTCACGGCGCCCGCCGCCTTCCACCGGAACGACCCGAGCCTTCCGCAGGCCCCGCTCCACTCCCGGCCCACCCGCTGGATCGTGGACCAGACCACGATCCGGATGGCCAAGTGGTACTCGGAGGCCGACGCGATCGCGATGGGCTTCCTCACGCCGGACCAGGCCACGGACCTGGCCCCCGTCAAGGACAGGATCCACAAGGCGCAGGAGGAGTTCAGCAAGGCGGAGACCACGTACGCCGACACCCGGGCCCCGCTGGAGGGCCTGGCCGAGAGGTACGCCGCCAAGCCGGACGACCAGAGCGCCCAGAGCGCCTACGAAAAGCAGGCGGACAAGTACAAGGGGGCGCTGCTCGGCTTCGACAAGAAGACCAAAGCCCTGGTCGAGACCCTGAACGACACGCGCACCGTCCTGGGAGGCATCGGTCAGGGGACGAACAGCGACACCGTTCCCCCCGGGCGTACGTCGAGCGGCGACACGAGCGGAGGGAGCACGCCCCGCGTACCGGCCCCCGCCGACAACACCGCGACCACCAGTGCGCCCCAGCCGACCATCACCGTGACCCCGCCGCCGGACCCGGCGCCCTCACCCACGGGACCGGACCATGGGCTGGCCGACCGCTTCCGTACGGAACTGAACCTCGCTGCCGCGGAGTCCGACACCCTCGCCCGGGACACGGACACCGTGGACGCGCGGCTCCAGCGCGCCTCCGACGCAGCGGACACCGCTGACCGGGAGGCACGCGGCGCACGCGACGCCGTGAACGGCCTCTCCACCGCCCTGGAGCGCGGCACGACCGAGCTGGGGAACGGCACCCGCATCCTCACGGGCTCCGGCGGCGAAGCACCCGCCGCCGGGACCGACGACACCCCCTCACCGGGGGCCGAACAACAGGCACGTGACGCGCGGGGGGCGGCGGACACGGCGCACACCGCCGCCACCACCGCCCGCGACGCCTTCACCACCGCCCACGACGACGCCCTCACGAAGAGACCCGAACCCCAGCAGGACGCCTCCGTCGAACAGGTCGATACGGCCACCACAGCGGCCGAGAGCGCGGCCACCGCAGCCCAGGAGACCGCCGGCAAGCACAAGGACACCGTCACCGAACTCGGGAACGACCTCGACGGGGCCCTGACCCGGCACCAGTCACTCGACGCCACCGTGGAGGCCCTGTCCGGGCAGGACCGGTCCGCCGACGGGGACCGGGCCGCCCAGGACGCGCGCGGTGAGGCCGAGTCCCTGATCCCCGCCCTGGAAAGGATCGCCGAGCGCGCCGACACCGCGCGGACCGACGCTGAGAGAGCGCGGACCGACGCCGACACCGCGAAGACGAACGCCGACACCGCGAAGACGACTGCCGGTCAGAAGGCCGCGGACGCCCAGGCCCTGCGGGCATGGGCCGAGGGGCTCAGCACCAGCGCGTCCAACCACCGGGACGGCCTGGAGCAGGCCGCGCAGAACGCGCAGAGGGCCGGTGAGGCGGCCCAGCGGGCCGCCGACGCGGCCGAGGACGCCCGCGCCGCCGCGGACGCGGCGGCGGACAGGGCCAACCGGGTGCGTGCCGGCGCCGCGGAAGCCACCAGGGACGCGGCGCGGGCCGAGGCCAGCGCCCGCACGGCCCGCACCGCCGCGGACCTCGCCGCACAGGCGGCGAACCCCTCCCGGACCTCCTCCGACGGGCAGACGGCGTCGGACGGCACCGATTCCCGGGAGGCGACGGACCCCCGGCAGGACGCCGCCCGCCGGGCCGCGCAGGACGCGCGGGCACGGGCGCAGGAGGCCAGGCAGACCGTCCGCGAGGCGGCGGAGCGCGCCGCCCGGGCCACGGAGGGCGCGAACCGGCTGGACCGGCAGGCACAGGACCTGCGCACCGGGGCGGAGACCACCGCGCGGGCGGCCCGGGAGGCCGCCGCCCGCGCGAACGAGGCACGCGAGATCGCCGAGAAGGCCCGGAACGCCGCCGACGCGGCCGTGGAGACGGCCGACGGGGCCGCCGCCGACGCCCGCCGCGCGCACGGGTACGCGCAGCAGACCGCCCAGAAGGCGGAGATCGCGGCCAAGGGTGCCGAGGCGGCCGCGAAGACCGCGGAGAAGGCCCGCGACGACGCCGAGAAGATCGCCGGCAGCGCCCGCGAACACGCCGACAGCGCACGGAGGCTGTTGGAGAGGATCAGGGCGGCCGTGGAGCCGGGGAGGACGTCGTCCGACGACAGGGACGGCAGCCAGGGCGGGGACGGTTCGGACAACAGCCGCCACGACGGCGGCGACCAGAGCGGCAACGACGGCGACCGCTCCGGAGACAGGCGCGGCTCCGGCACCGGACGCGACACCGAAGGCGGCGACAGGGGCGGCGACAGGGGCCGCGGCACGGAACCGGACCACGGCGACCGCTCCCGGCGCAGAGGCGACCAGGACGGCTCCGCTCCCGCGAACACCGGTGGCCGCGGCCGTCCCTCCCCCCAGGCCGCGTCGGACGGGATCACCACCGCCACCCGGCTCCAGGACCTGGTCTCGGCCAGCATCAAGGACGCGATCAGCGGCTACCAGCGCGCCCAGGACCTGGTCAGCCGGAGCCGGGAGGCCGAGAGCCAGGGCCGCCCCGACGCCGACGACCTGCGCGCCCGCGCCTACGAGACGCAGCGCCAGGCCAACGAGGCCTACCGGACCTACGACGACCTCGCCCGGATGCAGGCCGACCTGCTGCGCCCCAGGAACCCGATCACCGTCATGACCGTCATGACAACCCCCGCGGGCCCGAGCGGCGACACCGGCCCCGTCCCCCTCGGCGGGACCAGCGGGGACATCCCGCTCGGTCCCCTCAGCACCGATTCCCCCGTCCACCAGGAGGAGGCCCCACCGGAGGGCGCGCCGTCGGAGGGCGCACCTCCGGAGGGAGCCCCGCCGGAGGGCACACCGCCACCCGGACCGCTCCCGGCCCTCACCTACGACGGCGGCTTCGTGCCGAACCGGAGCGGTCAGAGCTACGACCTGGGCTACCTGACCACGTCCAACCTCGTCGGGCCGCACATGCTCTTCGCCGAGCACCTGCCCGGGTTCGTCAACGACGTCCTGACCGACACTCCGGGCATGCCCGGCCCCGCACGGCAGGGGATCGTGGACAGCGTGGTCGACACCCTCACGAGGGAGGGGCCGCGGCCCTTCCTTCGCGAGGGCGGACGCACCGTCAGCACCACACACGACGGGCAGACGTGGAGCACGGACATCGATCTGAGCCCACTCGACGGCGGTTTCTACCACGTCGACGCCAAGGCCCTGGGCGGCGGCGGGGACTCCAGGTTCCTAAGGCTCCACGACACCGGCCCCGGGGTGGACTCCAGCGACGGCGGGTCACGCGGCGGGGGCAAGACCTTCGGCGGCAAGTTCACGATGAGCCCCTTCTACATGACCGGCGTCAACGGCAACGACGCCGGGCCGATCGCCGCCGTCGGCGGGCGCGGCGGCATGAAGGTCCGGGGCACCTCCGGATCGGCCTCGACCAGCGCCAACTCCGCCAGCGGCATCGAACAGCTCGGCGCCCCCACCGTCTACGTCAGCGACCTGGGCATGAGGGCGTCCGTCACCGGCCCCGGCCTCACCGCGCCGCGCGTCCAGGAGGGGACCGCGTACAACGGCCTCGCCATGAACCTGCCGGGCGAGGCGGTCTCCTCCTCCGACGCCCCCCGGCGCATCGTGCCCGACAACGGACCGCCGGACGCGAAGGGGAACCGTCCGCCGGTCAACCGGCCGTACATGGGTACCGGCCACCCGCTGGAGATCACCCGTTTCTCCCCGGTCCCCCCGCCTCCCGCCACGGCTTCGGACAGTGACGGCACCACCGGCGACACGGACGGGGACACCACGTCCGGCGACGACGGGACCCGCCGCAGCGGTGAAAGCGACCGCGACGACAGCACCACCGCGACGACGGGCGACGGCCGACCGGGCAAGAACAGCCTCGGCACCTGGCTCGCCGACCGCTTCCTGGGTCCCCGCCCCGAGGGGAACCGGGGCAGCGGCCACACCCCCTCCAGGCAGGAGCTGATCGACAACAAGTACCGCGAGTGGTTCGAGACCACCTTCGACAACGACCGGGTGCAGCAGTACCTCCCGCAGATGGCCAACAGTCCCGTGCACATCGATATCGGCCTCCCCGGCGGCCGTACGCACGCCATGGAGATGTGGTCGGTGCCGACCGAGTACAACCGCAAGGACTTCGCCCCCGGACTGGTCGACTTCCTGCACAGCAACACCACGGTCAAGAGCGACTCCTCCAGCGTGAAGCAGTCCACCGTGGTGTCCGGTTCGCTCGGTGGCGGCCTCGGCATCTGGCTCGAACTGCCCAACGGCAAGAGCATCCGGCTCGAAGCGCCCTTCGTGGAGTACTCGGCGACGTTCGAGAAGAGCACAGGGGCCACCCTGAACACCTCGGGGACGAACAACCATGTCGTGCACGCCCCCTCCGGCCACGCGGCCTACGACGTGAAGCGCGACTTCTACGTCGACTTCGGGGAGAAGACGGGGCCGCACCGCTTCGAGGGCAACTCCGTCGAGCTGCTCACGATCGAGGACGCCCGCCTGCTCAACGGTGAACCTCCCAAGGTCCCGGCCCCGGACCCGAACGGCGAACCGTCCGCGCCGCCCCGGCCCCCGTTCCCGAACCTCGCGGTGGACCGCCCCACGGACCTGAGCGGGGCCACCGTACGCGGGTTCGGCCACGCTCCCCCGGCCGCTCCCGCGGACAACAACGGGACGACGGGAACCACAGGCGACAACACGGGGACCACGAACACGACGGGCACCACCGGAGACAACAGCACCGACGGCGACACCCAGGCGCCTCCCTCGCCGCAGGGCCCGTTCTACAGGGACCTGGCGTACCGCGTGCTCAGCGCCATCGCCGAGGAGCGCCCCGGAATGGTCATCCCGGAGCTGGCTCGGACCCGCAAGGACTACGCCGTCCGCCCCAGCCACATGGATCCGGACGCGGACCGCAGCCTGCGCGAGCGCTGGGGCTGGCGCCGCAACTTCGACGTGGCGCGGGACAACACCCAGAAGGTCATCGACGCGCTCTCCGAGTCCGGGCTCAAGAGCGGTGCGTCCGACCTGCCCGGCAACGGCGTTCCGGTCCGCCTCAAGGAATCCGCCGCGCTCGACATGACCATGCTCCACAAGGACAAGGGCGGCCGGCCCGAGACCGTGACCGTGCGCGTGTACGGCGACTTCGACCGCCTGGTGCACCGGCACGAGACGACCGCCAGCGGGGGCGCCCGGTTCTCGGGCTCGGCCGGCATCACCACCACGAAGGGGTCGAGCGTCAACCATGCGCTCAGCCTCACCGCGGGCGCCAGCGTGCGCACCGACGCCGGCGCCGACGCACGCGGCGTCCCCCGGGTCCTGGGGAACCCCTCGGCCTCGTTGAACGCGTCCCTGAACACGGGCAAGGGCTCCAGTCAGGGCCTCTCCCACAGTTCCGAGGAGACGGTGCTGTTCAACGTGGACTCCGACGAGTGGACGTCCCGCACCCGCTTCACCGCACGGCTGTTCGAGCACGACGACATCGGGATGGCGCGCGACGACCGGCCCCAGCGCGAACACGGCATCCCGCTCCTGGGGGACGGGATGGACGCCCAGGCCTTCCTCCTCACCCCCAAGATGCCGCCGACGGGCACGACCCACGACGGCGAGACCGCCGCCTCCTCCGACGAGCGGGAGACGCGCGACACCCCCGAGGTCACCGTCATCCCCGACACGCGGGGAGAGGACTCCACGCGGACGGACACCTCCGGGAACACGGCGCCCGCCACGACCGGCGTCCGGCAGCCGCTCACGCCCGAGCAGGCACGGGACATGATCGTCCGGAACTTCGTCCCGCGGACCGCCCCCGACGGTACGGCGGGCGATGACCGGGGAGGCCGGTGGACCGTCATCCGGGGCGGGTTGGTGCACACCTGGGGACGACTGTTCGGCGGGGGCGCCGAGAACGTCGCCCCTCCCCAGAACACCACCGCGAACACCACCACCGGCAACGACGGCAACCAGGCCGTCGTCCTCACCCCACCGCCTCCCCCCGACGGCACCGCGAACACCGGGACGACGCCGGAGACCGCTCCGGCAGGAGGCGACCGGAGCGCGGACGGCACCCCCACCAACCAGCCTCCACAGGGCCCGCCGACCCTGGACCAGGCCCGCGCCCAGGCGATCCGCCGCATCGGCGGCACCATCGAGCGCGTGAACACCCACTTCGACACCGGGGACCGCGGCATGCGCGGGCTGCTGGAGGAGACGTACCGGACCTTCTCCGACACGCGCAGCGGCCTCCACGACGGGTACCGGCGCAAGCTCGAGTCGTTCCTCTCCCAGTCGTCCGGGGGCGGTCGGCAGTTCGAGAACCACCTGTCGGCGGAGGAACTCGCCACGAGCAAGAGCGTGACCACGCCGTCGGGCTCCCGCATCCGCCAGGAGATGAGCGGCGGTCTCTGGTCACCGCACGACGTCCGCGCCACCGTCGCCACCAAGGTCGAGATCGACACCGTCACCGACTTCCGCCCCGTCGACGCCCAGATGCGGTGGAACGGCGGCAGCGAGGTGTCCCTGTCCACCAACTCCTCCCTGACCGGCAGCCTCGGCCTCAAGTTCGGAGGGAGCGGGGGCCGCAACCCCAACCCGCACCCCTCCGACGGCTCCCTGCCCAACGAGGCCGTCAGGCCGATCCCCCTGGTCGGGCCCTCCATCGCCCGCACGTTCTTCTCCCGCGGCACGTCGCACACCCAGTCGACCTCGTTCACGTCGTCGGTGCTGTTCATCCCGAACAACACCAAGGCGTACGCCTTCCGCGCCTCCGGTCACCTCACCCAGGCGGTCGAGTTCCTCAAGAACTGGAGCATCGGCCCGCCCCTGAACTGGAAGACCCTGTTCCACGGGTGGACCGCTCCCGTCGAGAACCTGGTCTCGGGCTACGTGCACTCCCGCGACGCCCAGCAGGAGGGGCTGGTGATGGACCGGGCGACCCGCGACGAGAGCGGGACGGGGGTGAACCTGAGCCCGCAGCCCAACCCGAAGACGCCCGACACCGCGCGGGTGCGGCCCGGGTTCGAGGACAACGGCAGGCAGATCCAGCCCGCCGACCCCGAGGCCGCCATCCAGGCCCTGGTGAACGACCTCGCCGGGAACGGGCTGGAGCTGACCAGCGGCGGCCGGGAGCTCCTGCTGCAGAAACTGACCACGCACCTGGGCCAGAACCCGGACTCCACCGTCCCGGTGCCGGTCAAGGTCCGCGCGCTGGGGCCGGAGCCCACCGCGGACTCGCGTCCGCACCCCATGCGCTCGGCCTCCCCGGGGAAGGTCTACGTCCACCTGAACAGGGATCCGGGCCGCACCGACGTCTCGTACGTCGGCCAGTCCGGCTACTACATCGAGTCGCACACGTGGAAGGCGACCGACGCGAACTCGCACAACAGGGGGACCGGGACGACGGTGGGCGCGGACGGCGTGCTGCTGCAGCCCCTCCCCTACGCCCAGGACGACCAGGGGGCGGACGCACAGCCGGAGGGCCGCCCGTTGTTCCTCCCCCCCGCCGGGGCGGTGTCCTCCTCCACCAGCGACGGGCGCTCCTCCGGGGAGTCCCAGGACGACGCCCGCACCGTCGAGCTGCACCTGAACACCCCGTACGCGAAGGTCGGCGCGGACACGACGCTGACCCTCACCCTCGAACTCGGCGAACCCAAGGGCGGGGAGAACGGCAACGCGCCCCGATCGACGTACACGGGCACCGCTGACAGCGGGCGGGTCGAGACGATGTACCCGTTCGCGTACATGACCTTCGATCCCCCGGCGACGACCACCGCGACGACCACGGGAGACGGTGCCCAGAACACCGGCACCGAACTGCCGGCGCCTCCCGCCGTCGCCACGTCCACGGACGGCACCGGCTCCACGGGGACCGCTCCCCCCGACCGGAACGCCCCTCCGGCCCCGGAGGGCGACGGCACCACCGGCGACCGGACGGGAACCGACACGACCGGGAACGACCGCGCCCCCGCGCCTCCGGAGGGCGGCGGCACGACGCGGCGGCCCGGAGCCCCCATCTACGCGTCCGTGTCCGACGCGTTGCGCGCCTGGACGGACGACGCCGGTCCCCGGCCCGGCAACGACACCGCCGTCACCAAGCCGGTCATGGTGGAGGACGGCGGACAGGCGCTGCGCGACAAGGCCAACGTCGTCATCGCGCGGTCCCTCGGCTGGCAGCCGCCCGCGGGCACCCCCGAAGGGGGGCAGCCCACCCGCGCCACGGCGGACGCGGCGCGTGCCCACCTCGCCGACGTCTACGGCCAGGACCCGGTGTACAACGAGATCGACCACAGTCTCAGCGACAAGGCCGTCAAGGCCGTGTACCCGTCGGCCTCGCGCAGCTCCGAGGGGGTGCGGTTCACCGACATCAACCGCACCGGGTGGGGCGCCAAGGTCGTGCCGAGCAGCCACGGCGCGAGGATCCTGGACGCACTGCCGGGCAGCCAGCTCAGCGACTCCCGTGTCCAGCCCCGGACGCACAGCTTCGGCGACTCCCACGGCGGGGGCCAGGGCCGCGGAGGAGAGGTACGCCCGTCCGGGCTGACCACCGGCGACGTCAACGACTACGACAGGCACGAGGGAATCCACACCGGTGCGGCGGGTGTGAACGCCAGCTCGTCCCATGGGGCCGAGAGGGGCTCCAACCGGGCCGTCAAGGGCTACCAGGAGTCCGACCAGCTCCGCCAGGGGCCCGTCTACTTCGTGGAGTACGACGCCACCTGGGCGTTCGCCGCGGGCAGCAAGCTCAAGGCGCCCTTCGCCTTCCACCCGAACGACCGGAGTCTTCCGCCGACCTCGTTCTACTCCCGGCCCACCCGTTGGGACGTGGATGACGTCACAGTCAGGATGGCCGGCTGGTTCCCGGAGGCCGACGCGGTCGCGATGGGCTTCATCACGCCGGACCAGGCGAAGGGCCTGGCCCCCGTCATGGACCGTATCAACCAGGCGCGCGAGGAGTTCAGCCAGGCGGAGGCCGCGTACGCCGACACCCGGGCCCCGCTGGAGGGCCTGGCCGAGAGGTACGCCGCCGCCCCGGGCGACCGGAGCGCCGAGAGCGCCTACAACGCACAGGAGACCGCGTACCAAAAGGCGCTGTCCGACTTCAACGACCAGATCGACGCCCTGATCGAGAACGTGAACAACACGCGCACCACGTTGGGGGGCACCGGGCAGGGGACGGACGGCGGCACCGTTCCCCCCGTGCGCGCGGTGAGCAGCGACGGAAGCGGAGGGACGACGTCCCGCGCACCGGCCACCGGAGACACGAACACCGGGAACACCGGCACCACCGGCGACACGAGCACCGGGAACACGGGGAACACGGGTGCGCCCCCCGCCCCCGGTGGAACACCTCCGGTCGCCGCCACGACCACCGGCGACACCGGTGGCGCCGCCACGGACACCGACGGGCCCCCGCCGACCCTCACCGTGACCCCGCCGGACTCGACGCCCGCGCCCACGGGACCGCGCCAGGAACTGGTCGACCGCTTCCGGACGGAGCTGAACCTCCGTCCGCCGGAGACCGACACCCCCGTCCGGGATCCCGGCACGCTGGACCCGGACGGCTCCAGAAACCCCGAGGGCGCCCTGGAGCAGAACACGAACACCGTGGACGCGCGGGTCCAGCGCGCCTCCGACGCCGCGACCGACGCTGCCCAGGAGGCCCGTGACGCACGCGATCAGGCGAACGGCCTCTCCACCACCCTGGACCGCGGCGACGCCGACATCCGGGAGGGCAACCGCATCCTCACGGGCTCCAGCGACGGAGCACCCGCCGCGGGGGCCGGAGGACGCGCTGAGCCCGCGTCCGGGACCGACGGCGCCCCCTCACCGGGGGCGATACGGCAGGGACGTGA
>ANAW01000304.1:0-4755 GCA_000340945.1 Nocardiopsis synnemataformans DSM 44143
CTGAGCCCGCGTCCGGGACCGACGGCGCCCCCTCACCGGGGGCGATACGGCAGGCACGTGACGCGCGGGAGGCGGCGGACACGGCGCACGACAATTCCACGGCCGTCCGCGACGACTTCAACACCTTCCGCGACGAAGCCCTCACGAGGATGCCCGAACCCGATCGCGAAGCCTTCATCGAACGGGTCAGGACGACCGTCTCCGAGGCGGACGACGCGGACACCTCCGCAACCGAAGCCCAGGACACCGCAGGCGGGCACGAGGACACCGTCGACGGGCTCAGGGACGAGCTCGACGGAACCCCACCGCGGTACCAGGCGCTCAGGACCGACGTGGAGGACCTGTCCGGGCAGGACCGGCCCGTCGGGGACCGGGCCGTCCAGAAGGCACGCGACAAGGCCAACAGCCTGATCTCCGACCTGGAGGCGATCGCCGATCGCGCCGACACCGCGCAGGAGACGGCGGAGACGGCCGTGACACAAGCCGAGACGGCGCAGACGGAAGCCGACACCGCGCAGGAGGCGGCCGACCAGGCGGCCGAGGACGCCGAGGCCCTCCGGACATGGGCCGAGGAGTTCAGCACCAGGGCGTCCGGCCACCGGGAGGGCGCGAACCGGGCCGCCCAGGACGCGCGGGAGGCAAGTGAGGCGGGCCAGCGGGCCTCCGACGCGGCCGAGGACGCCCGCACCGCCGCGGACGCGGCGGCGGACAGGGCCAACCGGGTGCGTGCCGGCGCCGCGGAAGCCACCAGGGACGCGGCGCGGGCCGAGGCCAGCGCCCGCACGGCGCGCACCGCCGCGGACCTCGCGGCCCAGGCGGCGGCGAACGCCTCCCGGACCTCCTCCGGCGGGCAGACGGTGTCGGGCGGCACCGGCCCCCGGGGGACGACGGACACCAGGGAGGACGCCGCTCGCCGGGGCGCGGAGGACGCGCGGGCGAGGGCGCAGGAGGCCAGGCAGACCGCCCGCGAGGCGACGGAGCGCGCGGCCCGGGCCGACGAGGACGCGACGCAACTGGCCGAGCGGGCAGAGAACCTGCGCACCCAGGCGGACACCACCGTGCGGGAGGCCGAGAATGCCGCCGCTCGGGCGGACGAGGCGCGGGAGATCGCCGAGGAGGCCCGGGATACCGCCGACACGACCGTGGAGAACGCCGACAAGGCCGCAGCCCTCGCCCATAGCGCACATCAGGCCGCTCAGCGGGCAGCCCAGCAGGCGGAGGCCGCGGCCCAGCGTGCCGCGGAGGCCGTGGAGACCGCTCGGGAAGCCCGCGACAACGCCGAGGAAATCGCCGACACCGCCCGGAACCGCGTTGAAAGCGTACGGGATCTGCTGAAGAAGATCGCGACGGCCGAGGAGTCGGGGAGGACGTCGTCCGAGCCCGACCCGGTCCGGAAACAGCCAGGGAACGAGGGCGAGGAAGCGTCCGAGAACAAGGATGAGGACGACTCCGACGACTCCGACGACTCCGACGACTCCGACTCCGATGACGAACCCGACTCCGATTCCGACGACGGATCCGACTCCGACGACGAATCCGGGAACAGTCCCGGGAACAACCGGAAGAAGGACAAGGACGGAAGCCGGGACAAGGACGGTACGGGCGGCAGTGGCGGCCGCTCCGGAGAGGGCGGTGGCCCGTCCGGCAACAGCAGCGGAAACGACCGTTCCGGCACCAGGGACGACTCCGACACCAGGCGTGGCCCCGAGGGCGACGGCAGGAAGCGCGGAACAGGCGGGGACGACGGCCACTCCTCACGCGGCGGCGACCAGGGCGGCCGAAACACCCGCGACAGCGCACCTCCGGACCAGCGCTACACGGACAGCGACTCGGACTCGGACTCGGACTCGGACACAGACACCGACTCGGTGCCTGACCTGAACTCTGTTCCGGATCTGGTCTCCGACGACGACATGTCCCTGTACGACTCCCCCGACACACCGGTCCAGGACCGGCCCTTCCGCACCCCGTTCGACGATGACCCCCTGCCCAAGCCCCTGTGGGACCGGGACGACCACACCTTCGGCGCCCTGGACCCCAAACGCCCCGACTACGGAAGCGACTTCTTCAGCCTCCTCAACCCCAAGTCCGTGGACGACCCCTTCGGCTTCCTCGATCCCGAGTCGGGCTTCGACCGCCCCCTGCCCAGCTCGATGACCGACATCGTGGCCTTCCCCATGACCGGCGGCAACGGCGGACCGTCGAACCACCAACCCGAACGGGACAACAGCGGACAGGACGACTCGCAGGCCGGGCCGGACGACAGCGGCCAGGAAAAACAGAACGAATGGAGACCCGCCACCGAAGTCTTCGGCATCCAAAGCAAGGAAACCGAAGGAGACCCCACCTTCCCCAAGTACCTCACCGACGGAAGAATCCTCGGCAAAATCCCCGAAGAGCACAGAACCACCGACCAGAACGGACTCATCACCCACGTCAACGACAAACCCCTCGGAGAATTCATCCACGAACTCGTCAACATGCGAGCAAGAGAGATATCCTACCTCGTCAGAAAAAAAGAACCCGTCCGCGTCGAATGGTACGACCTCGGAAGAAAAAGCGAAAACCCACCCAACGAATCAAAACCAGACCTCGACCCCATAACCGGAAAAAACACAGACGGATACCCCCAAGAAGAATACGAAGAAGAACACTTCGTCAAAACCCCCCTCACCAAAGAAGACCTAGGCAACGAAACCGGAGCAGTCAACTCCATCGTCGTCGACCGCAGAACCGGACTCGTCGCCGAAGGCCTCAACGGCAGAGCCCGCCACTCCGTCATCGCACCCGAACTCATGCACCCGGAGATCAAGAACAGAATCAAAGACATGCTCCTCCGCGAAAAATACGACATCCACCTGGAAGACGGCACCACACAACAAGGCAACCACTACCCCCACTACGACAAACCCGCCAGACACGCCGAAGTCAAAGCCATCAACCGCCTCCTGAACGCCACAGAAAACGCACAGATCAGCGACTTCCAACTCGACAACAAATTCACCCTGAAACCGTACTGGATCCACATCTGCCCCTGCTGCGCGAACTGCGCCCGCATCACCGACGGCGCCGCAGCCCCACGCAGCGGAAAGAACACCCACACCGCGGACGACATCAGAAACATCACCTACTACACTCCACGAAGGGCCGACACGCACATCGACCCCGACAGAGGCATCGAACATGGATTCCCCACACACGACACCACACACGACCAGACACACGACCCCGGCGACAGAAAGAGAAAGCAGGAAGACGACGAAGAACTTCACCGGGAGGAAAGTGACAAGAGACAGCGATAAAACCCACGCACAGACCTTCGTCCACGGCCTCGAACACGGCCCCAAAATGTCCTGGCACGACAACGGACAACTCGCCAGCCTGGAAAACGTCTCCACCGGAGGAATGCCCGTAGGACCCGCCCACTACTGGGACACCCAAGGCCACCTCGTCTTCGAGTACATCGACGACGCCTACGCGAACCACCGCCTGTCCCGCAGATGGAACACCTCAGGCCGCCTCGTCAGCGAGGAACGCCACGAAGCACAGTTCGGCGGAGTCGACACCGCGACGGGCGAGAAAGTGTTCGTCCCCTGGCAGACGATCAGGCTGGCCCCGGGCATGCGAGCCCCAGAACGCGGAGACTCCCTGTCGGCGGTCGACGTCAGCGACCTCACTGTCGGCGAAGCGGAGGGGCTCGGTCGCCGGGTCCTGTTCCAGGGATCGCCCTACACCGGAGAAGCCGTCACCCGCGACCACCAGGGCCGAACCGAGATGCACACCTTCGTCGAGGGCGTCGAGGACGGCCCCACCCTGACCTGGTCACCCACCGGCAAACTCGTCGTCCAGGGCCTCACCCAACACCCCCACGGACCCGTCGGACCCTGGCACCAGTGGGACGAGCAGGGACGACTCCTGCGCGAGACCGTCCACGACGCCCTGGGCAACCGCGTCATCATCCGCGAACTCGACGAGGCCGGAAACATCGCCCGCGAAGAACACCGGCCCCCCACCCGCCTCGCCCGCGACCCCGAAACCGGCGAAGAGCACCCCGCCCCCTGGCTCTGAGAGGCACGCGACGGGACTTCCTCCTCCTTTCCCCGCGCGAGGCCACGGAGAACACGGTTCTCCTCACAGGCAGGCTTCTCCCTGTTTCCCCGCGAGCCGTTCGTTCGGATTTCGCATCCAGGTAACACAAAGGCGTACTGCTCAAAGCGCAGCAGCGAATTCCCGATAAACAGGAACTGAACGGCCGTCTCCTCGCGGGCGGCCGCCATTCGCATGCCTCCGCGCAATCCGCTCCGCCCGCTGACGCCTCTCCGAAGACCGGGACGGCTCCTTCGCGAACGCGGTGACCGGTGTCGGCTGACACGGGCCGACCGGCGGCCCGGTCGGCCCCCGACCCGCTCCGACCAGGCCTCCGCCCGGGTGCCGAGCAGGCCCTCCACCACGAGCGGCCCCGGCGCAAGGGGAACAGGAAGAGAATATCCGTCCGGTTCCAGGGAAACCGTCGCGGAAATGCTCGGCACGCCGACCGAGTGGAACGTGTTCCAGAAATCTCTCACCGCTTCCGAGGCACGTCCATGACCTTCGGTAATTCACCGGAGGGACCTCAGACGCGGGTTCCGTTCCGGGGCATGAAGGACCGATCCGCGCGGATTCTCCCGGTGTTACGTTCGTGGCCGCGTAGCGGCGGCGGGAGGTAGAGGGAGGAATCGCGTATGCCGTTGGACCCGAACATGTCCGACTCCTCAC
>ANAW01000305.1:0-14593 GCA_000340945.1 Nocardiopsis synnemataformans DSM 44143
CCAGATGGCGGCCTCGGTCGCCCCGCCCATCGCCACGAAGCGGCAACCGGGGGCCAGATCCCCGATGCGTCGGGGCAGGTCCAGCGGTACCCAGTCCCCGGACACCATGACCACGCGCAGGCCCGACAGCGACTCCGGAGTTCCGGTCGCCGTCTCCGCCAGCATCTGCGCGAGCACCGGAACGGTGTTCCACACCGTCACGCCGTGCTCACGTATCGCCCCGCACCAGGCCGCGGCGTCCCTGCGCTGTCCCTCGGCGGGCAGGACTACCGTTCCGCCGACGCCGAGCAGGCCGAACACGTCGAAGACCGACAGGTCGAAGTCCAGCGCCGACACCGCGAGCACCCGGTCGTCGGCGCCGATGTCAAAGCGTGCGCACACGTCGGCCACGGTGTTCACCGCCGCCCGATGGGTGACCTCCACGCCCTTGGGCTCACCCGTCGATCCCGAAGTGAAGATCACGTACGCCGATGCGTCCGGGCCGACCTCGCACGGGCCGTCCCACGGCCCCGTCTTCAACGCGGGGCCCAGGTCGTCTATGACCAGTGCGGCACCGGCGCGTCGCAGCATGCGTTCGCGGCGTAGGGCGGGCTGGTCCACGCCCACGGGCACGTAGGCGCACCCAGCGGCGAGGACGCCCAGGACCGCCGCGACCTGGTCGGGGCCCTTGGGCAGGCTCACCGCGACCGTGTCACCGGGGCGGGCACCGTGTTCGCGCACGTGGGCGGCGGTGCGCAGGGCGCGTTCGGCCAGCTGCGCGTAGGTCCACTGGCCCTGGTCCCAGACCACGGCGACGCGGTCGGGTTCGCGCTCGGCCCGCGCGAAGAAACCGCCGTGCAACAGGGGCGCACCGGCGGGAACACCGTCCGGGAGCGGGGAGGCGGCCATGGCCGCCTCGTTGACCCGTGTCCTCGCCGCCAGGTGTTCCTGCGTCGGCACGGCGACCGCCGGAACCGACCAGTCGCCCGCCAGGACCTGTTCGAGCACACGGCCGTAGGCGTCGAACATCGCGTCCAGCACGCCCTCGGGGAACAGTCCCGACACCGCGTCCCACACCAGCGCCAGACCGCCGTCGCGCTCCACCACCTGGTGGTCCAACCACACCTGCGGCGTCTGGGAGATCATCCACCCGGGTTCGCCCAGAACCTCGCAGACCTCCGGTTCGATCAGCTCGCCCATGCCGACGGCGCTGGTGAACACCACGGGAGCGGGCGCGGACGGTCCGCCGCGCCGGGTCAGGTCGCGCAGCACCTCCACGCCGCTGTAGTCGGAGTGGGCGACGTGCTCGCGCAGGCACGCCTGGGCGGCGGCCACCCGGTCGGCGAAGGCGGCGGTGCCGGTGAGGTCGACCGCCACCAGGACGAGGTTGGTGAAGTCGGCGACGACTCCCCCGACACCGGCGCCCGTCCCGTCCAGGGTCTCGCGATCGAACAGGGGCAGGTTGAGCAGGAAGCGGGGCGTGCCGCTCCACGAGCCGACCACCTCGGCGAACGCGGCGGCCAGGACCATCGGCACCGTGGCCCCGTGCGCCCGGGCGAGCCCGGCCAGCCGTTCCCCGCTCTCAGGGCTGAGCCAGTGTTCGCGCCGCTCGAAACGCGGGACGCCCAGCAGGGCGGGATCGGCCGCCAGCGGCAGCTCCGGCGGACCGGGCAGTTCGGGAACCCGCGACGCCCAGTAGTCGCGGTGCGCGTCGCGGGAGACGGCCCGGTGCCTCTCCCGTACGGCGAGGTAGCCCGCGAAGTCCGTGTCGAGCGGAGGGAGTTCGTCCCGGGGACTGCGGTAGAGCTCCGCGAGTTCGATGAGGGCGATGCGGATGCTCTGGACGTCGGTGGCCAGCAGCTCGAAGTTCAGGTGCAGCCGGTGTCCGCCGTCGGGCAGGAGGGAGAGGCAGGCGGCGAGCACCTGCCCGGAGGCGATGTCCAGCAGGCGGTGGGAGAGGCGCTCCCTGCGCTCCTCCAGACGCCGTCCGGCCTCTGCCCCGTCGAGGCGGCGCAGGTCGTCGGTCTCCAGCGGCTCCACGACGGGCTCGGTGAGGACCCGCTGCACGCCGTCGTCGGTGTAGGCCGTGCGCAGCGCGGGGTGCCGGTGGATCAGGGCGCGCAACGCTTTCTCCAGGCGTCGGGGGCGCAGCCCGCTGCCGTCGAGTTCGACGTAGAAGTGGCAGGCGACGCCGCCGAGGACCTGGTCGTCGCGGCGTCCGATCCAGTAGGCGTACTGCACGGGCGTCAGGGGGAAGGGTTCACCGTCGGCCGCCGCCGGTTCGGCTCCGTCCGGGGAGGCGGTGCCGGGCGAGAGCGCGAGCAGCTCGGTCCACGCGCGCACGGTGGGACGGGCGAAGAGGTCGGGGAACCGCACGCCGCGCCCCTTCGCCCTCTGGTCGTTGGCGAACTGCATCGTGCGCAGGGAGTCGATGCCCAGACCGATGAGGTCGTCCTCGGGCCCGACCTCGGAGACGGGGCGGCCCAACAGCGCGGCCACCGTCTCCCGTACCTCCTCGACGTCCACCGCGTGGGAGGGGGCGGACGGCGGTGGCGTGCGGGCCCCGGGGGCGGGTGTGCCGGCTTCGGCGACCGGGAGGAAGTCCGCGTGGAGGGCCTCGCCCAGGGCGGAGTGCAGCGCCCGTGCGGGTA
Source organism: Nocardiopsis synnemataformans DSM 44143 (assembly GCA_000340945.1). Taxonomy (GTDB): domain Bacteria; phylum Actinomycetota; class Actinomycetes; order Streptosporangiales; family Streptosporangiaceae; genus Nocardiopsis; species Nocardiopsis synnemataformans. Next base: position 2,631 of record ANAW01000305.1, read on the forward strand.
CCGCCGCCTCCCCGTCCTCCCGGTCCGCGACCGCGCCACGAGGCAGCACGACCACACCGTCGGGGACGAATCCGTGGACGTCGGCGGTGGCCGCGCGCACCCGACGGGCGGCCGACCGGTGGTCGCCGCCGTGCCCGTCGTCCTCCACGAGGACGTACACGGGACCGCCGTGGAAGGGTTGCAGGACACGGACCCGAGAGGGCGTGAGGGAAATACGCCTGCCGATCTCGGCCTCGACACTTCCAATTCCGTGCCGTTTACCCTGGACGAGGACACAAAGTGTGCCCGCATCTCGTTCGCTGTTTAACACGTCGCCAATCGTGTCAAGTCCGGAGTGGGGCTTCAACCCCCTAATTCGGTTACCCGACCGCCTCGGAAGAAAACATCGGGGTGCTTGGCGTTAACCATTCAGGGGTCTTGCGCCGGCCATCCGGCCTTCCTGTCAGGCGGGCTCCGACCTGTACCGATCCACGGAGGGCTTCCCCTGCTCGGGGAGCGGGTCGCTGACAGGGAGGACCCTTTCCCGGGAGCGCTGCCCCGGTCAGCCGGGGGTGGGGAGCGCGGGCGCGGAACCGTCCGGCGGCTGCCCCGCGTGCCCGCTGCGCCGTGTCCCGGGTCCGCGCCCGTGTCCTGTCCGGGGCGGCCTTGAGCGTCTCCTCTTGCTGGGCGGCCCGGTTTTCCGAACCGGATCCCCTATGGGACAGCGAACCACCGGGGAGGCGCGCCGGGCGTCGCGTACCGGGCCACCGGAGTCTGCCGGAGTCGTGCGACCGGGGGCGCGTTGACCTGCGGAGCAGCCTGCGAGGCGGGCCCCGGGCGGCGGCGCGAGGGACGGCCTGACCGTTCCGGGGACCCGGGCGAAACCGCTTTCCTTTTCGTCACACAGAGTAGGACCAGTGTCCCGAATAAGTGAACCAGAAGGGCCAATCTTATAGGACGGGGCAAACGACGGGCGAGAAGCAAGGGAAGGCATGCCTAATTTATGCAAACCTTGGTAGCCATATGGGCACTTGCGCCTGAACAGAGTCTTCATATATTGAATTATGGTTGACCGAGAGTGCGCTAGGGAGGTGCCTGCGATCGTTTCCTCATATAGAGAAAAACTTCCGGTCCCAGAGCCCGGTGAGATCGGGGGGCCCAGGGAGGCATTCGCGCTCGGAGACGAATACGTCGAGTGCCTCGGAAAGATCATCAACAGCCACGTGCGCAACGAGAGGGCCGGAGCGGCCGCGTTCGACGAGCCCTCCATCGCACACGCCCCCACCGCCAAGGACAAGTGGCTGGCCTGCCGGATGGCGATGGAGGAGTACGGCCACCACCTGCAGTTCAACAAGCTGGCCGCCGCGCTCTCCCTGGAGGACCCCTATACGCGTCCGCCTCTGACGGTGTTCGAGGAGGAGCTGTCCAGCTGGCCGGAGTACGTCCTGTCCAAGGCGCTGATCGACCTCGCCGAGATCGTCCTGATGGAGGACCTGTGCTCCTGCTCCTACCTGCCGTTGCGCGACCTGTGCGTCTCCCTGATGCCCGAGGAGCGCTTCCACGTGCGCTTCGGGCGGGACGGCTCGCGCAGGCTGGCCCGTGACCCCGCCCGACGCGGGGAGATGCAGCGCGTCGTGGACCGCATGGTCCCGGTCACGATGACCTTCTTCGGTCGCAGCGACTCGCGCAACAACGCACGGTTCCGCCGCTGGGGGATCAAGCGGCTGACCAATGACGAGTGCCGGCAGGCCTTCTCCGAGCGTGCCCGGTCCATCGTCGAGGACGATCTGAACCTGGTCTTTCCCGAGGTGAAGCAGACATGGAACGGCTCTATGAACTGAACCGTCCCCCCGAGGACACGGAAGCCCTGCTGGGCCCGGGCGGCTCCCGGGTCGGCGCGCTGCTCCGCGGCCTGTGCGGGGGCGGGGCGGCTCCGGCCGCCGCACAGGCCCGAGCGGTCGGTCTGGCGGAGGCACTGGGCCTGGCGGACCGGATCGACCCCGCGTGGGTCGCCGGTGTGGAGGGACGCAGCGACCGCGCCCGGGACCGCCTGGTCGACGCCGGGCGCGGTGCCGACCTGGAACTGGCCCTGCACATGACCATGCTCCTGTGCACGCCCTGCCTGGACCCCGTGGACGACGAGGACGTGGACGCCCACGCCGTCTCCGGCGCCCTGCTCTGGCTCGCCTGCCGACTGGTGGGGCCCGCGCTGTGCGGGGACCCCGACGAGGAGGGGCTGGAGTCCCTGTTGGCGGGCGGTTGGTGGCCGCTGGGCCGGGTGGACGGCACGCTCGTGGCCGCCGCCTACCGCGGCCCCCGGGCACGGGCACTGTTCGCCGTGCCCGGCTCCGAGGTCGCGCACACGCGGGCGGAGACGTGTTGAACTTCGCCCAGGACCTGTCCCGCCTGTGCGAGGAGCGCGGATGGCGGGACCGCCCCGCCTGTCTGGAAGGCGACGCGGTCCGGACCCACGGCGACGTGCACGCGACCGCCGCGCGCTGCGCCGCGGCCCTGGCCGGGCGCGGCGTCGGACCGGGCGACCGCGTGCTGCTGGCCCTGCCGGACGGCGCGGCATGGGTGGTGTCCTTCCTCGCCTGCTCCCGGATCGGGGCCGTGGCGGTCACGGTCAACCCCGACCTGTCCGGGCACGAACACCGCTACATGGCCTCGGACTGCGCGCCCGTGCTCGTCCTGGCCGAAGAGCACCTGCACGAGCGGTTCCCGGACGTGCCCGCGCTCACCGGCGCCGCCCTCCTGGCGGAGGGCGCGACCCGCGCGCCCGCCCCGCCCGTGCCGACGGACCCGGACGCCCCGCTGTACGTGCAGTACACCTCCGGGACCACCGGGCGGCCCAAGGGGGTCGTGCACCGCTGCGCCAACCCCGCCCTGTACCTGGAGCTGGTGGGGCGCCCCGTAGTGGACGTGAGGCCGACGGACGTGACCCTGTCGGTGTCGAAGATGTTCTTCGCCTACGGTTTCGGCAACGCCTTCGTCTTCCCCCTGCTGTCGGGCTCGGCGGCGGTGTACACCGCCGGGCGGCCCGGGGCCGCCGAGGTCGCCGAACTGGTGTCGCGGCACGGTGTCACCCTGCTCTACGGGGTGCCGTCGTTCCACGCCAACCTGGTGCGCGAGGCCTCGCCCGCCGACCTCGGCAGCCTGCGCCTGGCCGTGTCGGCGGGGGAGCGGCTGGCACCCGGCCTGGGCGATCGGGCGCGCGGCCTGCTCGGGGTGCCCCTCCTGGAACAACTGGGCTCGACCGAGGCCGGGCACGGCTTCTGCTCCAACACCGTCGCGCGCGACGTGCCCGGCACCGTGGGCCGCGTCCTGCCCGGGTTCCGCGTCCGGGTGCTGGACCGCGACGGCGCCCCCGTGGGCCCGGGCGGCACCGGTGAGCTCCACGTCCGCGGGCCGACCCTGATGAAGGGCTACCTCAACCTCCCCGAGGAGACGCGGCGGACCCTGCCCGAGGACGGCTGGCTGCGGACCGGTGACCTGGTGACCGCGTGCCCGTCCGGGGACCTGGTGCACCAGGGCAGGACCGACGACCTGGAGATGGTCGGCGGTATCACCGTCTCGCCCGTGGAGGTGGAGGACCTGCTACGGGCCGACCCCCGGGTGCGGGAGGCGGCGGTGACCAGCCTGCCCGACGAGCGGGGGGCCACCCGCCTGCACGCCTTCGTGGTCCCCGCCTCCCCCGTGGACTCCGCCGAAACGCTCGAAAGCGAACTCATCAGCGGTCTGCGGGGGCGGGTCGCCCCCTACAAGGTGCCCAGGAGCGTGCGCCTCGTGCCCGACCTGCCGAGGACCCCCACGGGTAAACTCCGCCGGTTCCAGCTCCGGGCCTCCCTGGGAGACGCCCCTCGACAGGACCACCGGACCGCACCGCCGCGGAGCGCCCCCGGCCCGCCGCCGGCGGGCCCCTCCCCACTCCCGTAAGCAGTGACAACGGCTCGGAGAGCCATGCACACGTTGCTCATCGACAACTACGACTCCTACACCTACAACCTCTTCCAACTGATAGCGGCCACGACCGGCGTCGAACCCGAGGTGTGCCGCAACGACGACCCACGGCTCCTGGGCCCGGGGCCCGACGTCGACGCCGTGGTGGTCTCACCCGGTCCGGGGCGCCCGGACCGTCCCTCCGACCTGGGCCACGCCTCCGCCTTCCTGTCCCGCACCCGCACACCCGTCTTCGGTGTGTGCCTGGGCCACCAGGCCCTGGGCTGGCTGGCGGGCAGCCCCGTCGTGTACTCGCCCCGGCCCAGGCACGGGGCGGTCGAGCGCGTGCTGCACAACGGCCGCAACCTGTTCACCGGCCTTCCCCAGGGGTTCCCGGTGGTGCGCTACCACTCCCTGTGCCTGCCGGACGAGGTGAAGGAGCACCTCGACGTGGACGCCCGGACCGAGGACGGCGTCGTCATGGGCGTCAGCGACCCCCGGCGCGCGCGGTGGGGGGTGCAGTTCCACCCCGAGTCGGTCGCCACCGAGCACGGTGCCCAACTGGTGGAGAACTTCTTCTCGCTGGCCCGCCCCACGGCGTGCGGCGGGTCGACGCTCGCGAAGGGGAGGGACACCGGCCACGCGGCGCGGCAGGCGCCGCCCGCGGAGCCCCGTCCCCGGAAGCCCTGGCTGCTGCGGTGGCGGCGGCTGGAGCACGGCCCCGGGGCCGAGTACCTCTTCCGCCTCCTGTTCGCGGACCTGCCGTACGCCTACTGGCTCCCCCGCCNGCCGCCTGGTCGGAGGGCTCTCCCGCTTCTCCTTCCTCGGGGCGCCGTCGGGGCCGGACGCGGAGGTCCTGACCTACGACGCCGGTGCGGGCCGCCTGCACGTCGGCGACGGGGAGGGCTTCCCGAGGCGCACGGAGGAGGGGTCGGTCTTCGACCTGCTGGACGCGCGCCTGTCCGCCGCGCGCACGCCCTCCCCCCGCGAGCTGCCCTTCGGCTTCAACGGCGGTTACGTGGGCTACATGGGCTACGAGGCCAAGGCGGACTGCGGGTCCCCCAACCGCCACACCGCGCGCACCCCGGACGCACTGTGGATGTCGGCCACCAGGACCGTGGCCGTCGACCACACGGACGGAGCCACCTGGCTGCTGGCCTCCTGCCGCGACACCCCCGCCTCGGTGGAGGCGGCCGACCAGTGGCTGGGCAACGTCCAGGCGCTGGCGGGGGGACGCGTGCGGCGCTCCCTGCCCGCTCCCGCGGCACCGGACCCGGTGGAGCCGACTCCGTTCCTGAGGCGTCGGCGCGGAGGGTACCTGGCGGACGTGCACTCCTGCCTGGAGGAGCTGAAGGCCGGGGAGAGCTACGAGATCTGCCTGACCAACGAGATCAGCCTCCCCTGCTCGGGCGACCCCCTGGAGACCTACCTGCGTATGCGCGAGGCCAACCCGGCCCCCTACGCGGCCTTCCTCCGCGCGGGACCCGTGAGCGTGCTGTGCTCGTCCCCGGAGCGCTTCCTGCGCGTGGGCGAGGACGGGACCGCCGAGTCCAAGCCGATGAAGGGGACCGCGCCGCGCCACCCCGACCCGGCTGCCGACGCCCGGCTGCGCGCGTCCTTGGCGCGGGACCCCAAGACGCGCGCCGAGAACCTCATGATCGTGGACCTGGTCCGCAACGACCTGGGACGCGTGTGCGAGGTGGGCGGTGTGACCGTCCCCCGCTACATGCAGGTCGAGTCCTACACCTCCGTACACCAGCTCGTCAGCACGGTCTCGGGCCGACTCAGGCCGGAGGTGGGGGCCGTCGGGGCGGCGCGCGCCTGCTTCCCCGGCGGATCGATGACCGGCGCCCCCAAACTCCGCACGATGGAGATCATCGAACGTCTGGAGGGGCGGGCCCGCGGAGTTTACTCCGGTTCGCTGGGGTACTTCGCCCTGAGCGGGGCGGCCGACCTGAACATCGTCATCCGCACGGCGGTCGTGGCCGACGGCCGGATGACCGTGGGAGCGGGGGGTGCCATCGTCCTGGACTCCGATCCCGAAGCGGAGTTCCAGGAGATGATCCTCAAGGCCCGGGCCGGGCTGTGCGGAACTCGGGCGGACGAGACCGGGCAGACGGCCCCGGTCCCCGCCCCGCGGCCGTCCCGCGCGAGCCACGACACCGCGCGGTAGCTGCTGCCGCTTTCCTCCCCCTGCTCTTCCACCCGACCGGACAAGCACGAGGAGCCTTATGACCTCCACCCAAGAGCACGTCGACCAGCTTCCGGTTCCCTACGCGCCGGAGAACAGCCCGCCCCTGATCCCCATGTGCGACCGCGAGCACGAGACCATGGTGGTCGGGCCCGACTCGCCGAACACCGAGACCACCCTGCGCGCGCTGCGGTCCATGGACTGCACCGCGGGCGTCCTGGCCCACTTCGACTGTCCTGCCGAGGCCATCGCGCACCTGGGCGAGCGCAGGTGGGACTTCGTCTTCCACGTCCGGTTCGACGCCGAGGACACGGCGGCCCTGCGCGACGCGGCCCGGGGCGCGCAGGGCAAGCACCTGTCCGTGCTGTCGGCGTCCGACCGCTCGTCCGGGTGCCTGCTCAACGAGACCGGTACGGACGCCCTGGTCTCGGTCGACGACCTGTCGCCGGCGGACCTGCACTTCGCCTTCTGGCAGCTCCACCTGGGCCGCGTCTACCTTTCCCCCGGTCTGGTGGACCGGGCCGCCGCCCACGGGCGCCGCCTGCACGGCGTGCCGGGCCCGGCGACCCGCCTGACCGAACGCGAGCGCCAGACGCTGGCCCTCATGGCGCGCGGACTGGAGAACAAGGAGATCGCCGCCCACCTGCGCATCTCCCTGCACGGGGCCAAACGCAACGTCGCACAGGTCCTGACCAAGCTGGACTGCACCAACCGGACCATGGCCGTGGTCAAGGCGATGGGCGAGACGGTGTGCGGAATCGACCACCTGGCACGGGAGCACTGAGGCGCGGCCTGGCCGAACCCGCCCCGGCGGTGCGCCCTCCGCGGACCGGCCGCCTCGGTTGTCAGCCGCCGTCCTGTTCGAGGTCGAAGCGCTCGCGGGCCAGCTCGATCTCGGGTGTGTGCGCCGAGATCCAGTCGAGCAGCACGTCCACCGGATGCCGGAGCGTCTTGCCCAGCGGGGTGATCCGGTATTCCACGGCGACCGGCCGCGAGCCGACCACCGCGCGGTGGACGATGCCGTTGCGTTCGAGGCGGCGCAGGGTCGCGGTGAGCGACTTCTGGGTCACCGCGGGGATCGCGCGGCGCAGTTCGTTGAAGCGCGAGGGGCGCTCGCAGAGCACGTTGAGCACCTCCATCGACCACTTGTCCAGGATCTGGTCGAGGAGCTCGCGGTGCGGCGCGGTGATCCCGAGGTCGTCGTGGGCTGTCTGCCCGGTATCCGTCATGACACCTGGTTTCGTTGCGGTTTCCTTCTGATACCAGGTATCAACATTAGACCCAGTCGGAACCAGTCGCGAGGACACCGGACATGACCGTTCAGCGTTTCACCCCCGAGGGCATGATGCAGCCCACCCCGTACCACCACGTCGCGGTCGGCACCGGTACGCGCCACGTGCACGTCAGCGGACAGATCGCCCGCCGCGCCGACGCGACCCCGGTGTCCCCGGGGGACCTCGCCGGACAGGTGGCCCAGGCGCTGCGCAACACCGCGACAGGCCTGGCCGGGGCCGGGGCGACCTTCGACGACGTCCTGCGCCTGACCTTCTACGTCACCGCCTGGGAGCCCGGAAAGATCGGGGCCTTCATGGCCGGGGTCGAGGAGGTCGCCGAGGAGATCGGTCTCCCGACGCCGATTCCGCCGTCCTCGCTCATCGGCGTGGACTACCTCTTCGAACCCGACGTGCTCGTCGAGGTCGAGGCGACGGCCATCCTCGACTGACGGCCGCCGCCAGCGGGCGCGGCCCCCGCCCCTCCGGGGGCCGCGCGCCTCCTGGAGCGCGAACCCGATCGGGTGCGGAGCCCAGGAGTGCCTTCTCGCGGTGGTGGTGGGACGGGATGGGCCATCGTGGTCGGTTTGCGGGCGCGGACGCCCCTTATGCGCCCCTGACCTGCTGGTGAGCGCCCTCCTGTATTGACACTTGCCGTGCGACAACAAAAATTTGCTCTGTGGAGTTTGTTGCTGTTCGTGAGGGAACGGTAGTGGTTGCACCGGAGCCGCCCGCCGGGCCGCAGCACCCGAACTGCGGTCGGGAACGGGTCAGAGCGACGGTGTCTGCCAAGGCAGACAGACAGGAGCACACAGGACCAGAGCACCGGGGGTTTTCTCTTGTCCACCACGCTGGACCAGGACACCGTGTCCCAGACCGCCACCGACCACACGACCCTCATCCCCAGAGCGCGCACGTTCGCCTCGGAGGAGACCTCGGCCGAGGAGCTGCTCGCCGAACTCCACGGTCTGGAGGAGGACGACCCGCGCGCGGTCAGGCTGCGCGAGCAGGTGGTAGTCCGCTACCAGCCGCTGGTCAACAAGCTCGCCCGCCGCTACAACGGCCGCGGCGAGCCGCTGGAGGACCTCAAGCAGACCGCCATGGTCGGGCTGGTCAAGGCCATCCACGGCTTCAACCCCGACCGCGGCAAGCCGTTCATCTCCTACCTGATGCCCACGGTCACCGGCGAGATCAAGCGGCACTTCCGCGACCACACCTGGGCCATCCGCGTCCCCAGGCGCCACCAGGAGAACCGGATCAAGCTGCGCCAGGTGCTCAACACCTTCCAGCAGACGCACGCGCGGGTCCCCACCAACGCCGAGATCGCCAAGGAGATGGGGCTGGACGAGGAGGAGGTCGTCGAGCTCGTGCAGGCCTCGGAGTCCTACCGCTCCCTGTCGCTGGACGCCCCCGACTCCTCCGACTCCGACGGCCAGGAGGGCTCCCGCCTGGAGGACCACCTGGGCAGCGAGGACGAGGGCCTGGAGCGGATCGTGCAGCGCGAGTCGCTCAAGCCCGCCCTGGCCCGTCTGCCCGAACGCGAGCGCGAGATCCTCAAGCTGCGCTTCTTCGGCGACCACACGCAGACCGAGATCGCCGACCGCATGGGCTACTCCCAGATGCACGTCTCCCGGCTGTTGAAGAACACCCTGGAGCAGCTGCGCGAGGACGTGGGCGAGAGCACGCCCGCCCGCGGCTGAGAACCCCATCCGTCCCGGAGGGCGCCACGGGGGCCGCCCTCCGGGACGAGGCCCGTCGGCCCCGGTCGGCCTGTTCGCCGCCGGGCTCCTACCAGGGCAACTCCCCGGCTTCGTCCGGAAGGTCCCCGTCGGACCGTCCGCGTCGGGAGACGCCAGACGCACGACGGTCCCGGCGCTCTCCTGCGGTGGCCTTTGTCTTCGGGCGGCCACGCCGCAGCGGTCGGAAGCGACTGTCCGCGTGACCGGGCGCGGACTTCTATCCCTCCGGCGGTGAGCGGGGAGCGCAGTCCGCCGGGGCCGATGACACCCGTGCAGGCGACAGGGAACGAGGTGCCCCGGCCGGTGGGTGAACACCGGGCCGGGGCGTGGCCGCCACCTGCACCAATCAGGAGGAGACCGCAGGACACCCTACCGGTAGACGCCGAAAGCCCTGCCGAGGCCCGGCCGGGCGCATGCGGGCGCTGGTCCTGCGAGGCACTGGCGTCGGCCGGGGACAGTGCCATCGAAGGCGCGAGTGGCCGTTTCCGGCACATCCCTGTCCCCAACGGCCCGGGACGGGGAACAATCGCCCGTATGGGACACAAGAAGACCTGGGCGTTGGTCCTGGGCGTGATCACGCTGGTGCTGTTCGGATTCTGGCTGGCCCCCCGGCTCCTCCCCGACCCGGGATGGGGGCTGAACGAGCTCAACCAGGTCGCCGGCATCGCGTCCCTGGCCCTGGCCGCGGCGACCCTGGTCGTGACCGTGTGGCCGACGCGCTCCTCCGCCGCTGCCCCGTCCCCGCCCGCGAACCCGTCCCCGCCCGCACCCATGCCCGCGCCCGAACCCGGCGGTGTGGTGAACACGATCACCGGCAACCTCTCGGGGTTCACCGTGCAGGCCCACACCGTGCACGGCGGGGTCGGCAACACCGTCCACCCGGCGGGGGGCGGGGATCGCAGCGACTCGACCCGTGACGCCTTCCGCGACCCGGCCACCGGCAGCGACGAAGAGGGTCACCACCGTCCCGGCACGGCACGCGGCGACGAACGCCTGTGAGCGACCCCGTCCCTCCGCCCGGGAACGTGCGCAACACCCTTTCTCAGGGAGTGCCGAACCACGTGGAGAGCGCCTCGCGCAGCCTGGACGCGGCCTCGTCGGCCGGTTCGTCGACGGTCGCGGCCCAGGCGACGTGGCCGTCCGGGCGGACCAGGAGGGCGTCGACCGGCCGGTCGTCGGTTTTGGCGGTGTGCGCGTCGACGCGCTGGCGCCAGGCCCGGGCGGTCTCGTGGAGGTCCCCGCGGCCGGTGAGGTCGAGGAGCACGGGACGCGCGGCGCGCATGAGTTCCGCGACGCTGGTCATGCCCTGGTCGGTGTGCAGGGTCAGGTCGGGCGCGAAGGCACCGACCAGCGCGTGGTGGCCGGAGCCGGGCACCGGATAGCGGATGTCGGACCCGGCGACGAGCGCCCCCATGCGGCGCAGCGGCTGCTCGTCGGCGAGCAGTTCCTGGAAGACCTCACGGAGCGCTTCGGCGGCCGGGTCGTGCCCGCGCCGCAGCGCCACCTGGGCCCGGGTGTGCAGCATGGTGCGGGCCCCGGCGAGGTGGCGCTCGTCGTGGTAGGTGTCCAGCAGGCCCTCCGGCGCCCAGCCGTGGACGTCGGCGGCCAGCTTCCAGGCCAGGTTGACCGCGTCGAGCATGCCCGCGCTGATCGCCACACCGGTGGCGGGGAACAGGTGCGCCGCGTCACCGGCCAGCAGGATCCGACCTTCTCGGTAGCGCTCGGCCTGGTGGGCCTTGAAGGTGAACCGCGACAGCCGCACCGGCTCTCCCAGGGGCATGTCCACGCCGAGCACGCGGCGGAGGCTGCCCTGGAGTTCGGCCACGGTCATCGGTGTGTCGTCGTCGTACTCGGTGACCTCCTCCTCGACGGTGTAGAGGGAGGCGACCCCGGAGTCCGGGGACGCGCTGACCCCGAGGAGGCCGTGTTCGGTCCGGGTGAAGCCCGCGCGGACCGTGCCGAAGCCGGGAACGTCGAGGTCGCCGTCGTCGAGCACGGTCACCGTGTCGGGCAGGGCGACCTGGGCCAGCCGGTTGACCTCCGGGTAGGTGGTGCCGGGGAAGGGGATACCGGCCCGCTCGCGTACCCGGCTGCGCGCACCGTCGCACCCCACGAGGTAGCGGGTGGTCACCCGGTACGGCCCGTCCGGGCCGCGCACGTCCACGGTCACCGCGGCGTCGTCCTGGCCCAGCCCGACCACCTCGTGTCCGCGGCGGACGTCGACGCCGAGTTCGGCGGCGCGTTCGTCGAGCAACTGCTCCAGTTGTTGCTGGGGGAGGGGCAGGGCGTGCATCGGGGGATCGGCCAGCTGGGTGAGGTCCAGGTGCACACCGCCGAACGGGAACCGGGGGGCCGGGACGGGGCCGGTGCAGGCTGCCTCGAACCGCTCCAGCAGGCCCCGGTGGCGCAGCAGTTCCAGGATCTGTCCGCCGAGACCGCCGGCCTTGGGGGTGCTCCGACGCTGCGGATACCGCTCCAGCACCAGCGGTCGCAGCCCGGCCAGGCGCAGTTCGGCGGCCAGCATCAGGCCGGTCGGACCGGCGCCCACGACGATCACGTCAGCGTCCATGCACTTCCTTCCAAGGGGACGACACGAGACGGTCCGTTTCGTGCCGCTCGGGGAGAATGCCCGAGTCGGGGTGTCGGTGTCAAGCACGGGCCGCGCCGGACTCGTCGAGTCCGGAGCGGCCCGGTTCGCGTCGTGCCCGGCGCGCCACCGCGGGGAGTCCGCCCTCAGTGGTCGCGGGTCCGAGCCGCTCAGCCCGTCGGCTGGGCAGCCTCGGGCTCCTCGGATGCTTCGGAGGCCTCGGCGTCCTGCTCGGCCGTCTCGGCAGGCGCCCCCGG
>ANAW01000306.1:0-1123 GCA_000340945.1 Nocardiopsis synnemataformans DSM 44143
GGACAGCTCGGCGTCGTCCACATAGGTCAGCGAGGCGGTCAGGGTCCTGCTGCCGTCGGCCGTGGCGTACATCAGCGCCGCCGAGCCCGCGATGCCGCCGTTGTGGTGGAAGACGGTGCCGCCGTCGGTCTCCTGGACGAACACCCCCAGGCCGTAGCCGACCTTCGCCTCCGGCGTGCGCATCTGGTCCAGCAGCTCGGTCGGCAGGAGCTTGCCGCCCATCAGCGCGGAGAAGTACGTGTGCAGGTCCTGGGTGGTCGAGATCATGTCACCGCCGGCCGAGATCCAGGAGGGGTTCTGGCGGGTGACGTCGACCGTCTTCTCCTGGCCGTCCTCCTCGTACCGGTAGTAGGCGTGGGCGTGCGGTTCGGGGACCTCCGGCGAGGTGCCCGGCGCCACGGTGCCGGTCATCCCCAGCGGTCCCAGGACCAGCCGCTGCAGCTCCTGCGAGAACGAACGGCCGGTGACCTGCTCGACCAGCAGCCGGGCCAGCACGTAGTTGGTGTTGGCGTAGCTCCAGTCCGCCCCCGGCTCGAACCGGGACGGCTTGGACAGCGCCAGCCGCACCAACTCCTCCGGCGGGTAGGTCCGGAACCGGTCCTCCACCCACTCCCGGCCCGCCCAGGTGACCCCCGGCGCGAACGTCCCGTCCTCGTAGAACTCGCCGGTGTGGTTGAAGATCCCGCTGGTGTGCTGGAGCAGCATCCGCACCGTGATCCGCCGGTCCAGCCCGAACCCGGGCAGGTGGTCGGCCACCGGGTCCTCCAGCCCGATCCTGCCCTCGGCCACCAGCATGAGCACCGTGGTCGCGACGAAGTTCTTGGTGGCGCTGCCGATCCGGAAGTGCCCGTCGGTCGGCGGCCTCTCCGACTCGCCCAGCCTGCGCGCCCCGGCGCTGCCGACCCACTTGCCCTGCTCGTCGTGCACGCGCAGCTGCATTCCGACGAAGCCGGAGGCGACGATCTCCTGCATGGTCCTGTGCAGTTCCGGGCGGTCCTGCTCGTTGGGGGTGACGGACATGGTGGTGTGCTCCTTCGAAACGGCGACGCGGTTGGACTGGGGGAGGGGATCGCCGTGCTGGGGGTCAGAGGCTGCGGGCGGTGATGTCGCCGTGGGAGGTGGT
>ANAW01000307.1:0-12599 GCA_000340945.1 Nocardiopsis synnemataformans DSM 44143
CCTCACCCACGGCTGGCCCTGGACGTTCTGGCACTGGTCGAAGGTGATCGACCGGGTCCACCCGTACTTCGCGGGGGCCGGGGAACATCGGAACGAGGACCCGCGTCAACGACAACCCGCGCGGGGAGAGAGTACGGGATCGGCTTGGGATCGCGACACGGATACCGCGCCGGGCGCCGGACGAGGTTCGAAGACCGGACGCGCGCCTACCAGCGGCGACCACCTCGATATCCGACATATCATGCTTGCGCCCTGAGTGAACGGTCTTGGCGGCGGGGTCGGTGGAGAGGGTCCCGGTGGAACTGCGTGACATTGAGATCTTCCTGACGCTCACCGAGGAGTTGCACTTCGGTCGGACCGCGGAGCGGCTGCACGTGTCCGTGGCGGCGGTCAGCAAGGCGATCAAGAAGCAGGAACGAGCGATCGGTACCGAGCTCTTCGCCCGGGACAGCCGCAACGTGCGGCTGACGCCGGTGGGTGAGCAGCTCCGTGACGACCTGCGCGGGCTGCATCAGGGGTTGACGCAGAGCCTGGAGCGGGCCCGGCTGGCGGCCCGGGGTAAGACCGGAACGCTGCGGAGCAGCCTTTTCCCCGTCAACCACCAGGAGTTGCGCCGGTACTGGGAGGCCTTTCGTTCCCGCCACCCGCAGTGGGAGCTGCGGCTGCGGGTGTCGGCTTACGCGGATCCGTTCGCCCAGCTGCGCACCGGGGAAACCGACGTCCTGGTCACCTGGCCGCCTGTGGAGGAGCCCGACCTGACCGTGGGCCCCTGCTGTTCGCTGAGCCCAGGGTGCTTGCCGTGGCGGCCGACAACCCTCTCGCGAAGTGGTCCACGACCTCCATCGAGGCTGTCGGCGACTACCGGCACGTGACCGCCGATTCGGTGCCTGATGGATGGTTCGACGTCTTCGTTCCCGGGACCACTCCGAAGGGTCGGTCGATCGAACGCACAGCCGTCGTGAACAACATCGAGGACACCTTGCTGCAGACGGCCATCGGAGAAACGGTCTCCCTCTTCCCGGCTCACGTGGCGATCTACTACCCGCGCCCGGGCATCGTGTACCTGCCGGTCCCGGACATGGAGGCGCTGCCGTACGGGCTGGTCTGGCGCAGCGACGCGGAGAACGACATGATCCGCGCCCTGGCCCGCGTAGCGAGCGAGCTGGGACCGTTGCACGGTTGAGATCGTCAACCGGGGGTTGACGACCGTTGCGATGGTCGCCGTTGATCTCCGGCGCCGTCCGACGTGATGCTTGTTCCGTCCGAAGAACACGCTCTGTCGGGAGGTGAATGGGAACGTGTCCTTTTCTGGTGTCGCGGCGTGAACATCGTCTCTTCCTCGATCTCCCTGACCGTCGACGACCCGGCCGCTTCCAGCCGGTTCTTCACCAGTCACCTCGGCTTCCGCGAAACCCTGGTCGGCGACGGATTCATCGCGCTCGGCCGTGACGACGCGGCCGTCGATCTGGTCCTGGTGGAGCGCGACGCCGAACGGTGGCGACCAAGGCGGGAACAGGCGGACGCGGTCGTGGTGTTCGCCGTCACCGGCCTGGCCGTCGAGTGCGACCGTCTGCGCCGAGAGGGCGCCGCCATCACCGTCCCGCTCCGGCGGGAGCCGTGGGGGGAGCTGACAATGCAGCTCAGCGACCCCAACGGCGTGGCAGTCCAGCTCACCGAGTGGATCCCCCCGACCACGGGCTGACCCCGGGAAGGTCGGGCGACCGCGCCCGCGCACGAACCGGCGCTCCGGCCGAGGCGGTGGACGACCGCTCGGCACCGCGTCGGTGATGCCTGCCCGAGAGCCGCTTGCGGAGCTTTCCGCAGCGCGCTCGACGACGATTGCGGCCCCGTCCCGGCATCCACGCCACCACGGCCGACGCGGGCGTCACCGTTCCGCGTCGCCAGCCCCGAACCAACGCACACCACCGCAACAGAAATCTACGAACAGCACAGGAAGGCATTCATGTCTCGCAATCTCAGCGTTCCCGTCGCCGACACCGCACTCGACTGCAACGACACCGAGGGCACGGGCGGCCGGTGCTACTGTTCAACGGAATGTACGCCACCCAGCGTTACTGGAAGGGGCTGCTGCCTCTGCTGACCGGTGAGTACCGCGTGGTCACCTTCGATGGACGCGCCCGCGGCAAGTCCGGCGCCTCCAGCGACTACTCCTTCGCCGGCTGCCTGGACGACATCACCGCCGTCCTGGACGCCACCGGACTGCAGCGGCCGATCCTGGCCGGCTGGTCGCACGGCGCCGCGCTCGCCGTCCGCTACGCCGCCCAGCACCCCGACCGGGTCGCCGGCGTGGTCTGCGTCGACGGCGGCTACCCGATGGGCCCCATCGACGACGCCTTCCGCGCCAGAGTGCGCAAGCTGTTCCGGCGCAACGCCGTCCCCATCAAGATCCTGGCCGCGCTCGGCCTCGGCTCCCGCATGTCCGCGGAGCAGGCCGCCGAGGCCAACATCGAGTTCAACGAGGTGCTCGCCGGATTCGGGGGTTAAGGAACATCGGAACGAAAACCCGCGCTAAGCCTCGCGGGAAGGGTTCTACCTTCTGGGGGCATGCCAGTTGAGTTCCTTACCGATGAGCAGGCGGCCGCCTACGGCCGCTACGCTGATCCCGTTCGCCGCGCGGACCTGGACCGCTATTTCTTCCTGGACGACGCCGACCGGGCGCTGATCACACCCAAGCGCCGCGAGGCCAACCGCCTCGGGTACGCGGTGCAGCTGTGCACCGCCCGCTACCTGGGCACCTTCCTCACCGACCTGTCCCAGGTTCCCGAAGAGGCCGTGGTCTACCTCGCCGAACAGCTCGACATCACCGACCCGGCCTGCCTGTCCGACTACCCCTCCCGGGAGCAGACACGGCACGATCACGCCGAGGAGATCCGCCGCGAGTACGGGTTCGCCGAGTTCTCCGAACACCGACCGGACCTGGAGGAATGGTTGCGGGCCCAGGTGTGGACCACCACCGACGGGCCCAAGGCCCTCTTCGACGGGGCGAGTGCGTGGCTGCGCGGCCGCGGGGTGCTGCTGCCCGGAGTCAGCACGCTGGCCCGGCTGGTCTCCCAGGTCCGTGATGAGGTCACCGGGCAGCTGTGGCAGGCGCTGTGCGAGCTGATCACCCCCGCCCAGCGGGCGAACCTGGAGACCCTGCTCGTGGTCGGTGAGGGCAAGCGCTCCTCGCTCCTGGACCAGCTCCGCAAGGGCCCCACCCGCCGCTCGGGGCAGGAGATGGTGCGGGCCCTGGACCGGGTCTCGGAGGTGTTCGGCCTGGGGCTGGGGCAGGTGGACCTGTCGGCCTTCCCGGCTCGGCGCATCACCGAGATGGCGCGCTACGGACTCTCGGGAAAGGCCACCCTGCTGCGCCGCCACGGCTCCGAGCGCCGCCTGGCCACGCTGGTGGCCACCGTGGTCCAGCTCCAGGCCCGCACGGTCGATGACGCCCTGGAGCTGCTGGATCTATTGATGACCACCCGCCTGCTGGCCCAGGCCGAACGCGAGTCGGTCAAGGAGAAGGTGCGGCGCCTGCCCCGGCTGAGCGCGGAGTCGGCCAAGCTCGCCGCCGCGGTGAACGTGCTCTTGGAGGCCGCCCCGGCGCGGGAGGAGGCCGAGGGGGTGAATCTGGCGCAGGTGTGGGAGCGCATCGAACGGGTGGTGCCGCGCGGGGAACTGGCGGCCGCGCTGCGGGCCCTGGAAGAGCTGCTGCCCGCCCCGGACTCCGACGATGACGAGGCGTGGCGGGCAGAGTTGGTCAACCGCTACGCCAGCGTGCGCGGGTTCTTGCCGATGCTGTGCGAGGTCATCGACTTCGGCGCCACCGTCGAAGGCTCCGCGGTGCTGGAAGCCATGCGCTCCCTGCCGGAGTTGATCGGCCGCAAGAAGATCCGCGCCCGCGAGGTCGACACCGACCTGATCACCGGGTCCTGGCACCGGCTCGTCTTTCCCGAGGACCCGGACGTGGTACACAAGGCCGCCTACGTCTTCTGCGTCCTGGAGCAGTTCCACCGTCACCTCAAGCGCCGCGACATCTTCGCCCCGGCCTCCAGCCGGTGGGCCGACCCGCGCTCGAAGCTGCTCTCCGGTGCGGCGTGGGAGCAGGCCAAGCCCCAGGCCCTGGCCGCCCTGGGGCTCCCGGAGTGCCCGGATGAGCTGTTGGCCGAGCACGCCCGGCTGCTGGACGCCACCTACCGCCAGGTCGGCGGGCGGATGCGCGTCAACGACGCGGTCACCGTGGACGAACGCGGCCGCGTCCACCTGCGCAACCTCACCGCCATCAAGGACCCGCCCAGCCTGGTGGACCTGCGCAAACGGGTGGTGCGGATGCTCCCCCGGGTGGACCTGCCCGAGCTGATCTTGGAGGTGATGAGCTGGAACCCGGCCTTCATGGACGCCTTCACCAGCATCTCCGGGGCCGAATCACGGTTGGCCGACCTGCATGTCACCGTGGCCGCGCTGCTGGTGTGTCGGGCCTGCAACCTGGACTACACCCCCATCGTCAAGAACGGCGTCACCCCGCTGACCCGCGACCGGCTCTCCCACGTGGACCAGAACTACCTGCGCCCGGACACCTACTCTGCGGCCAACGTCCCCCTCATCGAGGGCCAGGCCGAAAACGCTCTCGCCCGGGCCTGGGGCGGGGGCCGGGTCGCCTCGGTGGACGGGATGCGGTTCGTGGTCCCGGTCAACACCATCCACGCCCGCCCCAACCGCCGCTACTTCGGCCGCCGCAGGGGTTCCACCTGGCTGAACATGGTCAACGACCAGGCGGCCGGGCTCGCGAGCCGGGTGGTGGCCGGCACCCCGCGCGACACCCTGCACCTGTTGGACGTGCTCTACAACCAGGACGGCGGTCTGGCCCCCGACATCATCGTCACCGACGAGGGCTCCTACTCCGACCTCATCTTCGGCCTGGTCCACCTGCTCGGGCGCCAGTACCGGCCCCAGCTCGCCGACGTGCCCGACCACCGGCTGTGGAGGATCGACCGCACTGCCGACTACGGGCCCCTGGACACCGCCGCCCGCGGCCGCATCGACACCGAACGCATCCGCCGCCACTGGGACGACATCCTGCGCGTGGTCGCCTCCATCCACACCGGCGCGGTGCGCGCCTACGACGTCATCCGCATGCTCTCCCGGGACGGCAACCCCACCCCGCTGGGCCAAGCCATCGCCCACTTCGGCCGCCTGTTCAAGACCCTGCACGTGCTCACCTACCTGGACGACGAGACCTACCGGCGGGCGATCAAGTCCCAGACCACGTTGCAGGAGTCCCGCCACGCCCTGGGGCGGCACATCTTCCACGGCAAACGCGGCGAGCTACGTCAGCGGTACATCGAGGGCATGGAGGACCAGCTCGGCGCCCTCGGTCTGGTCCTGAACTGCGTCACCTTGTGGAACACCGTGTACATGGACGCCGCTCTGGACCAGCTGCGCACCGAGGACTACCCGGTGCGCGAGGAGGACGTGGCGCACCTGTCGGCGTTCGCCCGCACCCACATCAACGTGCACGGCCACTACTCGTTCCTGCTCCCGGACATGCCCGGTGGGCGCCGCGCACTGCGCGACCCCGACCAGCCGCTGGAGAACGACGAGGAAGAGTGACCGCGGTTCCAAGCACCTCCGCTCAATGAATCTCGATCTCCGAGGCCCGGATATGCGTGGGGTTCCGCTCCTGCAGGAGCGGAACCCCACGTTGGATCTGCGGCTGGTTACAGAGTGGTCGGGGCCTTCTTGTACCAGTCAGTGATTACGTTGACGAGGTGAACGATGTTCTGCGTCCGCATGATCGGTGCGCTGGCGTTGGGTTCGAAGTCGGCCCTTGCCTTAGTGGTCTGCCAGATGCCGGTGTCGGCGATCGGGGCAGCCATATGGGGGTCCAGGCGCTTGAAGAAGGCGGTGATGTCGTCGAGCTCGGCAGGGTTGTCGCCACTGCGAAGCTGGTGGAACACGCCGCCGAGGACCCTGAGCATCCCAACCGAGCCAAGCAGGGACTTGCGGCGCAGCTGCTGGGAGAGAGTGAGTTCGTCGGCGGCGCGGGGCGCGTCGGGGTCGTCTTCAGTGATGGCGGCGAGGTCAGTGAAGGCGTTTGAGATGATGTCGAGGAAGTCCTTGACCTGCTCGATCACCTCACCGTCAGTGAGGGTCTGCTCGGCCTTCTTGCTGATACGGCCGCCTGCGCCGGCGACCACTGCGCGGGTGATGTCGGCGACGTGCTTGGCACCCATGAGGTTGGGGTTCTTGAGGGTCATGCGGTCCTGTTCGGCATCGACCCGCCCCTTCAGCAGAGGATGGTCGATGACGTCGGACAGGGTGCGGTTGGCGACCTTGTAGCTGTCGAACCGGGCGCGGACGGCGCTGCTAATGCCCTTGGCGTTGTCGGCCACGTCGACGAACATCTGCTGGGCCTTAATCGGGTCCAGTTCTACGTAGATGTCGAGACCGACGTGCTCGTTGCGGAGGCGGTTCATCTCCTCGATGAGCTTCTCGCGTTCGGCCTGGAGCTTCGCGGTCTTGTCTGCGCTGAGCTTGCGTGCCGTCTCACGGTCGATGTTGGAGATGGCATCGGTGATGCGCTGCTTCTCGATCGAGACGCCGAGCACACGGTGCTGGCCGTCGATCGTGCGCAGCGGCGAGATGCCGCCGATTGCCCACGGGACGGTGAGGTAGCCGACGTTTCCGTCCTCATCGATCTTCTCGAAGCTGCACCCTCCGCCGTCACGGGCCAGCAGGGCGGGAGCCACCCAGTCCTGCTTGGCGTGGAGATACTCACCGAAGTGCTTGGCGTGCAGGCGGTCGACCTTGCGGTTGTCCTTGTCGACGTTGTTGGGGTCGGGCACCGGAAGGATCGTGGGGAGGTCGAGCAGAGGGATGCGGATGGAGAAAACCGCCCTACCGCCCTGGACGGTCTTGATCGCGAGGTAGGTGCTGGAGTCCTGCGGCTTGGACAGCCGGAACGGGTCCACGTTGATAGTCATATTGCTCCTAAGTGAAGAGCCAAGGCCTTGATGGCTCCGGCTGCATCTTCAACATACCCCATGAAATCTAGACGTCAAGCTTAAGATCTTAATTTTGAGAACAAGGTGAAAAAGCCTCCCATTGCTTCTTGATTGGACGGGCTGCGAGCAGCTTAGACAGACAGCTCGCGATGTGAGTTTCTGATATCGCGGGCTCTCGGTACGATCAGAGGCCCGAAACCGCTTCTGATATCAGGGAGGCTCCGCCTGATGCCGCCACGCCAACAGGTCCCCGGGCGCTACACAGACGTGTTCGACTCCTACGCCGCCGCCCTGGAGCGGGCCCCGCTGGACGTCCACACCCACCGCGCCTACGCCTCCCGGGTGCGGTCCTTCCTGGCCTGGCTGGACGACGCCGCCCCGGCCGGAGGCGACCCGCTCACCGATCCCCACGGCCGCGACTTCGCCGCCCGCGACTACCGCTCGCACCTGAAGACCGTGCTCAAGCGGTCCCCGGCCACGGCCAACGCCCACCTGGTCGCCCTGGACCACTTCTTCACCCACCTCGGGCTCGGTCCCGCCAACGTCGGACGCGACGAGCCGCCGGCCACCGCCCCGCGGGCGCTGGCCCAGCGCGAGCAGAAGCGGTTCCTGCGCGCGGTGGAGAAACGCTCCCTGGCCCGCGACCGGGCCATCGGGCGGCTGCTGTTCTACTCCGGGCTGCGGGTGAGCGAACTGGTCGCCCTGGACGTGGAGGACGTGCCGCTGTCGGCCCGCAAGGGCACGGTGGTCGTGCGGGCGGACAAGAACGACGCCTCGCGCACCGTGCCGCTGGCCGACGCCTCGGCACGCGAGGCCCTGGCCGGTTGGAAGCGCGAACGGGCCGCCTGGCCCGGCGCCGACACCGCGGCGCTGTTCCTCAACCGGCGTGGAGGCCGGTTGTCCGACCGGGCGGTGAACCTGCTCCTGGACGAAATCGCTCTCGATGCCGACGTGGTCGACGAGAACGGCCGCCCCGCACTGTCGGCGCACGTCTTGCGGCACACCTTCGGCACCAACCTGACCCGCAGCAGGGTGGACGTGGTGACCGTTGCCCACCTCATGGGCCACAAGCGGTTGGAGACCACCCGCCGCTACACCCTGCCCACCCAGACCGACATGGAAGCCGCCGTGGCCCACCTTCCCACCGACGAGTGATCACCTTTTCGGGGCATTTCCTCCGCCTTGCCATCGAACGACCGCCATGATGGTCCTCATGGCGAAGATCCGGCACCCCATGTGGCAAAGCGCGGCAGTGGAATCGGTCTGCGCGGTCCTGGCCAGCACGGATTCCCCGGGGCTCTCCGGCTCGGAGATCACCACGCTTCTGAGCGTGTCAAGGGTCCCCGACGTGGACCCCAGCGCGAGCAACAAGAGGAAGCGGCTCTGGGCGGCGCTGATGACCCAGCAACAACGGGACCAGGCTGCGAACTGCATCATTAGGTTCATCACCGAAGCCATGGCCCCGGGGCGCTACGTCCAGGACCGCGCCCGCTTCGAAGCGCTCAAAGACGCGCTCAACGAGCCTTTGGCGTTACTGGGGCTGCGGGTCAACGAGGCAGGGAAACTGGCCCGCGGGGCCAGAGCGACCAACCTTGACGAGGTCGCCAGACTGGCAGGACGGCTCCAGAGCGAACTCCGGCGCCGTGGGGTCCACCCCCAGGTGATCAGGTACTGCGAGGAGGAGATCCTGCGCCAGTCGGTGTTCCACGCAGTCTTCGAAGCCACCAAGGGGTTGGCCGAACGGCTGCGCGATATGTCGGGATCCACACTCGACGGAGCCGACCTGGTCGACCACTGCTTCAGCACGAGGAGGCCACCACCCCTGGTCCGCATCAACGGCTTCACCACCGAGAGCGAGATCAGCGAGCACAAGGGGTTCGCCAACCTCCTCAAGGGAGTGTTCGGCACCTTCCGCAACCCGCCGGCGCACACCCCCCGCGCCACCGCGGGATGGCGTATCCCCGAACCGGACGCCCTCGACCTGTTCTCCACCCTGTCGTTCATGCACCGACGTCTCGACGCGGCCACTGTCACCCGCCTGCCCTGAACTGCGATTCCTGCTGCTGAACCCTTAGCGCGGGTTTTCGTTCCGATGTTCCTCAACCCCGGATTCGCCGACGACTGCACCCACATCCAGTGTCCGGTGGCATTCGTCAAGGCCACCGGCAAGCACATGGGCGCCACGGAGGAGGAGGTCCGCACGATGCGCGCCAACCTCGACCCCCTCCTCGCCGCCCACCCCAACGTCACCGTCTTCGCCACCGTCCCCTCCAACCACAGTCAGGTGGTCGCCAAGCACCCCGACACCATCGCCTCCGCCATCGACGCCGTCGCCGGCAAGGCAGCCCACAACGCCCCCGAGTCCTCCGTCCCCCGGTAGTCCTCAGCCGTCCCCTGCCGTGGCTGCCAGGACGCCGCGCAGGAGACTGCCAGAGGGAGGCGGCGTGCGGTCCTCCCTGAATGCCGACGGCGGCGGGGAGGGCCCGCGGCTGGAGCGGCGGCCGCGGTCAGGCCAGTCCGGCGTCGTGGGCCAGCAGCGCGATCTGGGTGCGGTTGTCCAGGTCGAGCTTGGCCAGGACGTTGGAGACGTGGGCCTTGACCGTGGCCACGCTCATGTACAGCTGCGCGGCGATCTCGGCGTTCGTGCGGCCCCGGGCCACGGCCAGGGCCACCTCGTGCTCACGCGGGCTGAGCCGGGCCAGCGCCGCCCGGGCCCGCTCGTGGGACCCGGCCTGGACGGCGGTGCGGTCCATCAGGCGCCGGGTGATGCTCGCGGACAGGATGGGCTCGCCCTCGGCCACCCGCAGGACCGCGTCCACGATCCGCGCGGGCGGGGTGTCCTTGAGCAGGAAGCCGCTGGCCCCGGCGCGCAGCGCGTAGAGGATGTTCTCGTCGGTGTCGAAGGTGGTCAGCACCACGACCTCGGGCGGGGGCGTGCGCGCCCGGAGCCTGCGGGTGGCGGTGATGCCGTCCACGCGCGGCATGCGCAGGTCCATCAGGACCACGTCGGGCCGGTGGGCGTCGGCCGCGGCCAGCACCTCGTCCCCGTCGCGGGCCTCGCCGACCACGGTGATGCCGTGGACCCCGTCGAGCATCATGGTCAGCCCGCCTCGGACGAGGGCGTCGTCGTCGACGATGAGCACACGCGGCGCACGGTTCATGCCGGCCATGGTAGCCAGGCGCGCAGGTGGAATCCCTCGGGTGTGCGCTCGTGGTCCAGCCGCCCCCCGGCCAGGCGCACCCGCTCGGTCAGGCCGACCAGCCCGGTTCCGCTGCCCGGCGTCAGGGGGGCCGTCTCCCCGGCCGCTGCCGCCCCGGCGGATCCGGGAACGGGGTTGCGCAGGTCGATCACCAGGCCCTCGCCGGGACCGCCCTCCATCCGCACCCGCACCGGCTGGCCGGAGGCGTGCTTGCGGGCGTTGGTCAGGCCCTCCTGGACCAGGCGGTAGGCGGTGCGTCCGGTGGAGGCGGGCAGGAAGTCGGGGTCGGTCACCGCGTCGCGTAGTTCCACGTGCTCCCCCGCTTCCCGCGCCTCCTCCACCAGGCGGGGGACGTCGGACAGGACCGGCTGCGGGCTCCCGCCCGCCTCGGGCTCCTCCTCGCGCAGCACGCCGATCACCTCGCGCAGTTCCTCCAGGGCCTGGTGGACTCCGGTGCGCACCACCCCGGCGGCGCGGGCGAGCTGCTCGGGCGGGGCGTCGGGCCGGTACTCCAGGGCCCCGGCGTAGGTGGCCAGCAGGGACAGCCGGTGGGCGAGCACGTCGTGCATCTCGCGGGCGATGCGGGTGCGCTCCAGCATCCGCGCCTCGGCCACCCGGCGGCCCTGTTCGGCCTCGGCCCGGCGGGCGCGCTCGCGCAGCGACATCACCAGCGCGCGGCGGGCCCGGGCCAGCGCGCCCCAGCCCACCAGCGCGCCGGTGGTGATGGTGACCAGGGCCAGCCACCAGGCGTAGGAGATCTGGGCGCTGGGCTGGAACAGCCCCTGGACCGCGTGCGCGGCGACCGCGGCCGCTCCGACCGCGACGGCCAGCGGGAAGGGGCGCTGGTGGGCGACCTGGAGCACGCCCAGCGCCGCCGCCGGAGTGGCGGTGGGGGAGAGGACGGCCAGGACGGCCGCACCCAGCGCGCCGGTGACCGGCCACCGCAGCAGGGCCGGGGAGAACACGCAGGCCACGAAGCCGACCGCCAGGTCCAGCTCCCACGACCAGGGCTCGGTGTGCCCCTCCCAGCGGCCCCAGACCGTCGCCGCGACCTGGACGCAGACCAGGACGACCACGGCGGCCAGGGCCTGCGGCGAGGGGCGGCTCGCGGGCCGGGTTTCGTCGTCGATCGGGCTCGGCACCAGGTCAGCGTAGTCCCGGGCGTCCCCGCGCCGACACCGACCAAAGTCGGATACGGCTTCGTCCGCGGTCGGTCACGGGATCGCCGCGGGACCGATGCGGCGGCGGTGCCGCGCCGGGGAGTGTGGGGCGTGGGACGTTCGAGGGCCGACACCGCACCGGTGCGGCCCCGGTGTCCCAGCGGCGCGGGACCGGGCGGTGAGGCTTCGGACCCGCTGGGAGTTTGCGTCCGAGGGGACGCGGGCGGACCTCCGTCCAGCGGCCCGGGGCGACGCCCGGACCCGCGCCGCACCACATGACGACGACGTTGGGAAAGACCATGGCCACCGCCGAATCCACCACCCGCACCGCCTCCACCGGTCCGAGGCGGCTGCTCACCGCGGCCGCCGCGGTGCTCGCTCCGCTGGTCCTGTGGGTCCTGGCCGTGCCGCTGCTGGGCGTGGACCTGACCGCCTTCCCCGGCGGGCAGGCCCGGCCGGTGGGGCCGGGGTCCGTGGCCTTCGCGGGCCTGCTCAGCGCCGCGGCGGCCTGGGGGCTGCTCGCGGTTCTGGAGCGCACGGCGCGGCGGCCCCGGCGGGCGTGGACGGTCACCGCCTGCGTCGTGCTCGTGCTCTCCCTGGCCGGACCGCTCACCAGCGGCGCCGCGCCGGTGGTCGTGCTGGTGCTGGAGGGGATGCACGTCCTGGTCGGGGCGGTGCTGATCCTGGGCCTGGGCCGCTCGGCCCGCGCCTGAGCCCGCGGACCCCGCTCCGGGGCCGCGTTCGCGGCGTGTCCCCGCCCGCGTTGGGTACGCTACCGGGGCCGGAACGGCGTAGGACCCCCGGGCAGGGGAACGACCTGGAACCCGATCCCCGCTCGCACGAGGGCTGCCACTGGCTGTACGTGCTCAGCGGGAGGCTGCGCCTGGTGCTCAGCGACCAGGACATCGTCCTCACCGCGGGCGAGGTCGCCGAGTTCGACACCCATCTCCCGCACTGGTTCGGCAACGCCGAGCCCCGGCCGGTCGAGTTCCTGAGCATCCTCGGCCCGCAGGGCGAACGGTTCCACGTGACTTCCTCTCCCTCGTGGACGAGGGAGATTCCGACCACCCCCTGACTGGGCGGTGGTGCTGCGCGCCTCGCGGCCGCAGCTGGTTCCTGCTTCATCGACATGGCATCCCAGAGGTCTCGGCAGGCTGGCACGGTTCACCCCGAAGGGCTAGTCCATCCGCGCGTAAGAATGTTCTGGGCCGCGTTCACGTCCGCATGCGCTGTGTGCC
>ANAW01000308.1:0-12089 GCA_000340945.1 Nocardiopsis synnemataformans DSM 44143
CCGCCGATTTGGCGGGGCGCGGAACACCTGATAAAGTAAAGACACAACAAAGCGGAAACGCAAACGCCTTCGGCGGAAAAGCCCACAGCGGCTCGTAAGCGAAGAGCGGTTGTTTCTTGAGAACTCAACAGCGCGTGTTTGATTTTCTTTAAGCCATGTTTGTTTTGGCCCCGACACACGTAACCACTCGGTTCGTGTGCGAGGTTCCTTTGATTAGCCGGGGTAACCCGGTTGGTCAGGATTACTTCTAGGTTTACCCGCCAGGCCCTCGCGGCCCGGTTGGGTTGAATGACCTTTATGGAGAGTTTGATCCTGGCTCAGGACGAACGCTGGCGGCGTGCTTAACACATGCAAGTCGAGCGGTAAGGCCCTTCGGGGTACACGAGCGGCGAACGGGTGAGTAACACGTGAGCAACCTGCCCCTGACTCTGGGATAAGCGGTGGAAACGCCGTCTAATACCGGATACGACCTGCCACCTCATGGTGGAGGGTGGAAAGTTTTTCGGTCAGGGATGGGCTCGCGGCCTATCAGCTTGTTGGTGGGGTAACGGCCTACCAAGGCGATTACGGGTAGCCGGCCTGAGAGGGCGACCGGCCACACTGGGACTGAGACACGGCCCAGACTCCTGCGGGAGGCAGCAGTGGGGAATATTGCGCAATGGGCGAAAGCCTGACGCAGCGACGCCGCGTGGGGGATGACGGCCTTCGGGTTGTAAACCTCTTTTACCACCAACGCAGGCTCGAAGTTTTCTTCGGGTTGACGGTAGGTGGGGAATAAGGACCGGCTAACTACGTGCCAGCAGCCGCGGTAATACGTAGGGTCCGAGCGTTGTCCGGAATTATTGGGCGTAAAGAGCTCGTAGGCGGCGTGTCGCGTCTGCTGTGAAAGACCGGGGCTTAACTCCGGTTCTGCAGTGGATACGGGCATGCTAGAGGTAGGTAGGGGAGACTGGAATTCCTGGTGTAGCGGTGAAATGCGCAGATATCAGGAGGAACACCGGTGGCGAAGGCGGGTCTCTGGGCCTTACCTGACGCTGAGGAGCGAAAGCATGGGGAGCGAACAGGATTAGATACCCTGGTAGTCCATGCCGTAAACGTTGGGCGCTAGGTGTGGGGACTTTCCACGGTTTCCGCGCCGTAGCTAACGCATTAAGCGCCCCGCCTGGGGAGTACGGCCGCAAGGCTAAAACTCAAAGGAATTGACGGGGGCCCGCACAAGCGGCGGAGCATGTTGCTTAATTCGACGCAACGCGAAGAACCTTACCAAGGTTTGACATCACCCGTGGACTCGCAGAGATGTGAGGTCATTTAGTTGGCGGGTGACAGGTGGTGCATGGCTGTCGTCAGCTCGTGTCGTGAGATGTTGGGTTAAGTCCCGCAACGAGCGCAACCCTTGTTCCATGTTGCCAGCACGTAATGGTGGGGACTCATGGGAGACTGCCGGGGTCAACTCGGAGGAAGGTGGGGATGACGTCAAGTCATCATGCCCCTTATGTCTTGGGCTGCAAACATGCTACAATGGCCGGTACAATGGGCGTGCGATACCGCAAGGTGGAGCGAATCCCTAAAAGCCGGTCTCAGTTCGGATTGGGGTCTGCAACTCGACCCCATGAAGGTGGAGTCGCTAGTAATCGCGGATCAGCAACGCCGCGGTGAATACGTTCCCGGGCCTTGTACACACCGCCCGTCACGTCATGAAAGTCGGCAACACCCGAAACTTGCGGCCTAACCCCTTGTGGGAGGGAGTGAGTGAAGGTGGGGCTGGCGATTGGGACGAAGTCGTAACAAGGTAGCCGTACCGGAAGGTGCGGCTGGATCACCTCCTTTCTAAGGAGTCTTTACAGGTCGGCATTACTTCTACAGCCGGCCGGACTCGAAAGTGGACCTGGCAGCAACGATGCCTTCGGGTGTTGGCTGTCCAGGAGTGGCTGAAGAGGAATCGAACTTGACTCCGGGCGACTAGAAGCGCCTGGGGGCGCGCTGTTGGGTGTCTGAGGAAGCAACCTTCGGCCGCTGATCTCCCCTGTGCAGGGGGGGTGGGTGGCCGGTGTTGGTTCCCGCGGACCGCCTCCGAGAACTCTCGGTTCCTCGCCGTTGCGGCGAGGGATGTGAGTGGTGTTGGGGTATGCGGTTGGTGTTTTGATTTGTGAATAGTGTGCGCGAGCATCTTATTATCTGTAGTGGCCAAGTGATAGTGGCACACGGTGGATGCCTTGGCATCAGGCGCCGATGAAGGACGTGGGAGGCCGCGATAGGCCACGGGGAGCTGTCAACCGAGCTGTGATCCGTGGGTGTCCGAATGGGGAAACCTAGCCCGAGTTGTGTCGGGTTGCCGCCACCTGAATGTATAGGGTGGTTGGTGGTGACGCGGGGAAGTGAAACATCTCAGTACCCGTAGGAAGAGTAAACAACAGTGATTCCCCTAGTAGTGGTGAGCGAACGGGGAAGAGGCTAAACCGTAGGCGTGTGATAGACGGCAGTCGTTGCGTGTACGGGGTTGTGGGATGCATCTGTTCAGGTCTGCCGATCTGGAGCGTTGATGTCGGTGGTAGTTGAAGCCGTTGGGAAGCGGCACCGTAGTGGGTGAGAGTCCCGTAGACGAAGGTACCGGCTAGGCGTTGATGTATTCCCGAGTAGCGCGGAGCCCGTGAAAGTCCGTGTGAATCTGGCAGGACCACCTGCTAAGCCAAAATACGTCCTGATGACCGATAGTGCACTAGTACCGTGAGGGAAAGGTGAAAAGTGCCCCGGTGAGGGGTCGTGAAATAGTACCTGAAACCGTGTGCTGTCAAGCCGTCAGAGCTGAACCTTGTGTTTGGTGATGGCGTGCCTTTTGAAGAATGAGCCTGCGAGTCATGGTGTGTGGCGAGGTTAACCCGGGTGGGGTAGCCGTAGGGAAACCGAGTCTGAATAGGGCGGTTGAGTCGCATGCTGTGGACCCGAAGCGGAGTGATCTACCCATGTCCAGGGTGAAGCGGGGGTAAGACCTCGTGGAGGCCCGAACCCACCAGGGTTGAAAACCTGGGGGATGAGGTGTGGGTAGGGGTGAAAGGCCAATCAAACTCCGTGATAGCTGGTTCTCCCCGAAATGCATTTAGGTGCAGCGTCACGTGTTTCTTGCTGGAGGTAGAGCTACTGTTTGGCTGATGGGCCCGACAAGGTTACTGACGTCAGACAAACTCCGAATGCCGGTGAAGTGAAGCGTGGCAGTGAGACTGCGGGGGATAAGCTTCGTAGTCGAGAGGGAAACAGCCCAGATCATCAGCTAAGGCCCCTAAGCGTGTGCTAAGTGGGAAAGGTTGTGGAGTTGCTGAGACAACCAGGAGGTTGGCTTAGAAGCAGCCATCCTTTAAAGAGTGCGTAATAGCTCACTGGTCAAGTGGTTCTGCGCCGATAATGTAGCGGGGCTAAAGCACACCGCCGAAGCTGTGAAGCTCAGGATTAGGTTCCTGGGTTGGTAGGGGAGCGTCGTGCGTTCAGTGAAGCTGCCGAGTGATCGTGTGGTGGAGGGCGTGCGAGTGAGAATGCAGGCATGAGTAGCGAAAGCAACGTGAGAAACGTTGCCGCCGATTGACTAAGGGTTCCTGGGGCAGGTTAATCCGCCCAGGGTGAGTCTGGACCTAAGGCGAGGCCGACAGGCGTAGTCGATGGATAACGGGTTGATATTCCCGTACCCGTGCACGAGCGTCCAGTATCGAATCAGGTGATGCTAACCACGCTGGTGGTCTGAGGTCCCTTCGGGGAGCTTTGATCTACTGGTCTGGGATCCGAGCTTGTAGTAGGTAAGTGATGGGGTGACGCAGGAGGGTAGCTCTACCCGGCGGTGGTTGTCCGGGGGTAAGCGTGTAGGCCGGTGTGTTGGCAAATCCGCACACCATAGAGGTTGAGACGTGATGCCGAGCCGTTTTTGGCGAAGTGAGTGATCCCATGCTGTCGAGAAAAGCCTCTAGCGAGTTCGTGTGTGGCCAGTACCCTAAACCGACGCAGGTGGTCAGGTAGAGAATACCGAGGCGTTCGGGTGAACCATGGTTAAGGAACTCGGCAAATTGTCCCCGTAACTTTGGGAGAAGGGGAGCCCTGTTTGGTGACGGATCTTGCATCCTGAGCTGGGTGGGGTCGCAGATAGCGGGGGGAAGCGACTGTTTATTAAAAACACAGGTCCGTGCGAAGTCGTAAGACGCTGTATACGGACTGACGCCTGCCCGGTGCTGGAACGTTAAGAGGACTGGTTAGTGGGTTTCGGCCTGCGAAGCTGGGAATCTAAGCGCCAGTAAACGGCGGTGGTAACTATAACCATCCTAAGGTAGCGAAATTCCTTGTCGGGTAAGTTCCGACCTGCACGAATGGCGTAACGACTTCCCCACTGTCTCAACCATGGGCCCGGTGAAATTGCACTACGAGTAAAGATGCTCGTTTCGCGCAGCAGGACGGAAAGACCCCGGGACCTTCACTATAGCTTGACATTGGTGTTTGGGATGGTTTGTGTAGGATAGGTGGGAGCCGGTGAAGTCGTCACGCTAGTGGCGGTGGAGGCGTTGGTGAAATACCACTCTGACTGTTTCGGGCATCTAACTTTGGACCGTGATCCGGTTCGGGGACAGTGTCTGGTGGGTAGTTTAACTGGGGCGGTTGCCTCCCAAAGAGTAACGGAGGCGCCCAAAGGTTCCCTCAGCCTGGTTGGTCATCAGGTGTTGAGTGTAAGTGCACAAGGGAGCTTGACTGTGAGACGGACGTGTCGAGCAGGAGCGAAAGCTGGGACTAGTGATCCGGCACCGGCGTGTGGAAGCGGTGTCGCTCAACGGCTAAAAGGTACCCCGGGGATAACAGGCTGATCTTCCCCAAGAGTCCATATCGACGGGATGGTTTGGCACCTCGATGTCGGCTCGTCGCATCCTGGGGCTGGAGTTGGTCCCAAGGGTTGGGCTGTTCGCCCATTAAAGCGGCACGCGAGCTGGGTTTAGAACGTCGTGAGACAGTTCGGTCCCTATCCGCTGTGCGCGTTGGAGACTTGAGAAGGGCTGTCCCTAGTACGAGAGGACCGGGACGGACGAACCTCTGGTGTGCCAGTTGTCCTGCCAAGGGCATGGCTGGTTGGCTACGTTCGGGAGGGATAACCGCTGAAAGCATCTAAGCGGGAAGCTTGCTTCGAGATGAGGTCTCCTGCCTCCTGGAGAGGGTAAGGCTCCCTATAGACGATGGGGTTGATAGGCCGGGTGTGGAAGCCCTGTGAGGGGTGGAGCTGACCGGTACTAATAGGCCGAGGGCTTGTCCGCTGCAGATAATTGGATGTTCGCGCACACTTTTCACGGTTTTCCGCTGTGGATGACTCCCTGCCGGGTTGGTGGGTGGAGTTGTTTGGGGCGGTGTGGTTTCCGTGGTGGTTATTGCTGGAGGGTCACACCCGGTCTCTTTCCGAACCCGGTCGTTAAGTCTCTTTGCGCTGATGGTACTGCCCTGTGGTGGGGTGGGAGAGTAGGTCGCTGCCACGGTTTTTCTTGAGTGGGGGAGGGGTCGCCTTGTGGGGCGGCTTCTCCCCTTCTTTTTGTGTGGGGGGGTGGGGTCGCCTTAGGCGGCCCTACCCCCCTTTTTTTCGTGGGCTCACATGTGCACTTGTGAAATCAGCAGGTGCCTAGAACCCGTAGTTGTACATCCAGTTGCCCGGGTACACGGTCCCGACACCGTTGCGGTAGGCGTAGCCGCCGTAGGCGCCGCCCTCCACGAAGGTCCAGCCGCCCAGGGTCCTGCCGTGCAGGGCGACGTACCAGCCAGCGGCGTTGGGGTCGCTGTACCCCCGCAGCGAGAAGTGGATGTGCGCACCGGTCGTCGAACCACCGGCGCAGAGACTGTTGCCCTGGGTGCCCAGGTAGTGGCCGACTCCGACGTTGTTGCCGGGCAGCCACTGGTAGTTCTCCAGGTGGTAGTAGTCCGTGGAGTACCCGTTGTCGTGGATCACCCGCGTCCAGCCGGTGCACAGGCTGTAGGCGTAGCCGCCCCGGGCCGCGCGGGCCTGGCCGCTGCCGCCCGCGAAGTCCACCGAACTGTAGGGGCGGCCTCCGCTGTTGCCGTGCGGTCCTCCCGTCATGACCATCGACGAGCCGATGGCGAACGGCAGTCCGACACCGGTGTAGCTGCTCGTGGAGACGCCGGAGGGGTCCGTCGAGGCGGCGACGGTCTCCCGTTCCTCCTCCTCCAGCAGTGCGGAGTCGGCCAGGATCGAGGAGAACTCCTCGGTCCCCTCCAACCCCACCGTCCACGCGGAACCCTCGTAGTCGGCGGCGAACAGCCAGGCGTGGGGGCTCTCGTCGACGTTCATGGGCGCGGTCACGATGGCGACGCCGAACGCCGAGCCGTCGTCGGCCTCGCGGACGTCGACCCGCACGTCGCGCTCCTGGCGGGAGAGCGCGCTGAGGGACGAGTTCCGTGTTTGGAGGACGTCGGCGACCACCGATTCGGCCAGGACGTCCTCGGCGGGAACGGCGGTCGACCCGCCCGGCAGGGCTTCGGCGGTGCCGCCGCCGACGGTGATCTCGACGTTGTCGGCCGAGGCGAGCGGGGTTCCCGCCGGGCTCGGTTGGGCGTGGGCTGCGGAGGCGGTGACGGCCAGGGCGGCCGAGGCCGTGACGGCTACGGCGGTGACGGCCAGGGGGCGGGTTCTGGAGACCAGGGCACGGAGGAAGGGGGTGGCAGGGGGTGGCAACTCTTCTCCTTGTGGGGGCGGAGCCAGCGGGACCGTGCGCACAGGGGTGTGAGCGCACAGTTACCGAAGGGTAATGACGAGTCCGTGCTCCGACAAGGGGTGTAAGGGCGGCGCTTCACGCGATGCCGCCAGCGAGGGCCGCCCACAAGTACCGCCCGCAGTCGCTCGCAGAGGGAAGGCCCCGCTCCCACACCCGGGAACGGGGCCTGTGGTCTTCCTGTCAGGTCAGCGGATACCCGAGATCCTGCCCTCAAGCCCCAGGAGGAACTCCTTGCGCTCCAGTCCGCCCGCGTATCCAGTCAGGGAACCGTCCGCACCGATCACCCGGTGGCAGGGCACGATGATGCTGATCGGGTTGCGACCGTTGGCCGTGCCCACCGCCCGGGAGGCGGTCGGCCTTCCCAGTTCCTCCGCCAACTGGCCGTAGCTCGCGGTCTCGCCGAACGGGATGGTCGTCAGCGCCGCCCACACCCTCAGCTGCCATTCGGTCCCCGCGGGGGCCAGCGGCAGGGCGAACTCGCGCAGCTCGCCCGCGAAGTACGCCTTCAGCTGCTCCGCGGCATCGGCGAACGACCTCCGGTCGGCCACCCAGTTCTGCGGGACCACCCGCGTCTGCCCGTCCTTGGCGGGGGTGAGCACGCCGCCCAGGGACTCGCCGTCACCGAACAGGGTCAGTTCGCCCACCGGCGACTCCACCGTCGTGTACCGCGTCGGTCCGGGCACGGGAGCGCGGAACTCCACCGTCGCCATCCTCGGGGGCGCCTTCGGTTCCACATCGAACGCCAGCATGCCCTGCTCCCCCTGCCACGGTCCTCCGACTGCCTGTGCCTGCTGCGTGCTCATGCCGATTCCTTCCGTTCCTGACGTTCCTGGCGTTCCTTCGAGCCACTCCGCACGCCTTTCCGCGCGACCACGTCCTCCCGGGCGGCCGCGCTCTCCCGCGCACGGTCCGCCAACGACGCCCACAACGCGTGGTTGGCGTAGGACCGCCACGGGCTCCACGCCCGGGCCTCCCGCGCGGCGGCCGCGGGGGTCGCCCGCCTGCCCCCGGCCTCCAACGCCATCCGGACGCCCAGGTCGCCGTGCAGGAACACGTCCGGATCGCCCAGACCCCGCATGCGCACATAACCGGCGGTCCACGGGCCGATGCCGCGCAGCTCCACCAGACGCCGTTCGACCTCGTCCCGGTCGCACCCCGGCCCCAGGTCGATCCACCCCGAGGCGATGGCCCCGCACAGTCCCGCCAGGGCGCGTCCCCGTGCGACCGGGATGGAGAAACCAGCCGGGTCGGCGGCGGCGAGCACGTCAGGGGAGGGGAACACGTGGGTGAGTCCTCCGCCCGGCGCTTCCAGGCCCGGCGCGAGCGGCTCGCCGAACCGCTCCACCAGCCGTCCCGCCAGCGTGCGGGCCGCGCGCACCGACACCTGCTGGCCGAGGACCGCCCGGACCGCCAGCTCGGCCGGGTCCACGTGCCCCGGCGAGCGCAGTCCCGGGTGGGCGGCCACGATCGGCCCCAGGAGGGGGTCGCCGCCCAGGGCCTCGGCCACCGCACGCGGGTCGGCGTCCAGGTCGAGCAGCCTGCGGCACCTGCGCACCGCGCTGGTCAGGTCGCGCGCCTCCGACAGCCGCAGGCGACACAGCACGTGCCCCCCGCCGCCCGCGGACACTCCGCCGTCCACCGCGTCCACCGCGTCCGCGGCGCCCACCGAGCGGGCGCCGCCCGCCGCACCGGCACGGCGGGACCTGCCCGCCCTGCCGGTCCTGGACCCCTCGGACAGCTCCACCACCGCGGGACCGTGCGCCAGCATCAGCGTCCTGCGGTAGACCCCGTCCCGGTACTCCTCCACCCCGGGCACCGCGCGGTCTCCGAGGAACCCCAGCATCTGAGCCAGGTCGATCGGCTCCCGGTAGGGCAGCCGCAGCGTGACCGTCCCCGGCTCGGTGGCCGCGGGGCGGACGCCCCCGGAAGCCGGCGCGCGCCCGTTCCCCATGGTCCGCATCTCGGTGGGGGAGCGGTCGAAGACCGCGCGCATCGTCTCGTTGAACTGGCGCACGCTCGCGAACCCCGCCGCGAAGGCGACGTCCGCCATCGGCATGTCCGTGGTCTCCACCAGC
Organism: Nocardiopsis synnemataformans DSM 44143; assembly: GCA_000340945.1. Lineage (GTDB taxonomy): Bacteria > Actinomycetota > Actinomycetes > Streptosporangiales > Streptosporangiaceae > Nocardiopsis > Nocardiopsis synnemataformans. The sequence goes on from ANAW01000308.1 coordinate 8,813, forward strand.
ACCCGCGCCGTCTGCGCGCGCTCGGTCCGGGCCAGGGCCAGCGGCCCCGCGCCCACCTCGGCCGACAGCAGCCGGTTGAGCTGGCGCTCGCTGTAGCCGACCGCGGAGGCCAGGGCGCTGACGCCGCCCCGGTCCACGGCGCCGTCCTGGATGAGGCGCATCGCGCGGCCCACCACGTCGGCCCGCAGGTTCCACTCCGGCGAACCGGGGGTCAGGTCGGGGCGGCACCGCTTGCAGGCGCGGAACCCCGACTCCTGGGCGGCCGCGGCGGTCGGGAAGAAACGGACGTTGACCCGTTTCGGGGTGACGGCCGGGCAACTCGGACGGCAGTAGACACCGGTCGTGCGCACGGCTGTGTAGAAGACGCCGTCGAAGCGGGCGTCCCTGCTGTGTACGGCGCGGTAGCGCTGGTCGTCGTCCATCACGCCATCCATGTTCGCCGACGCGGCACACCGACGCTGGCGGTTTTCGGACATTGACGCGAAGGTCTCCGGGGCCTCGGCGACCACCGGCGCCGAGGGCCCCGTCGGCTCTCCGGGCCGGTCAGCCCGGAGAACAGACGGGCCCGCAGGGCCACCGCCTACGAGGGGCTCAGAGGGGCCCGCCGCGGTCGCCACGCGTCCCGGGCGCGGGGAAGCCTCCGGGGGCGTCCGTACCGCGCGCGGGGTCCTCCGCGCCGCTGGCGGGGCCGTTCGTGCCGCCGCGGATCCCGGTGGCCCCGGCGTCCTCGTTCCCGGACACGTCCTCGGCGGTCTCACCGTGGTCGAGGAGGTACTGCACGTACACCGGGCGCAGCGCCTCCTGGACCTCCGGGTCGGCCTCGGCGGACAGCGCCTCGTACACGAAACCGGACAGCTGGGCGACGCTCGCCTCACTGGCCTCCTCGTTGCCCGCCGCCGCCTCGGCGGCCGGGATCAGGCGGAGGAGCCGCCAGAAGAAGCGCAGGTCCCACCGCTGCCGTGCCAGTTCGACGGCGCGGTCCCGCAGGTCCTCTGTGCTGGTCTGGTCGAATTCGGTGACATCGTCTCCCATGTTCGGACGATACCCGTCCCCGCGCCCGCCACCCGACAGTGACCTGCGTTACGCTTCTTGCGAGTTCATCGTCTCGTCCCCGCGCACCCGGGGGCCTCCCACAAGGAGGGCCGGGCGGCCGGGGGAACATTCGTGAGGGGTTTGCCATGGCCGAGGGCGCAGCGCGGATCGTCGTAGCCAAACCGGGGCTGGACGGGCACGACCGCGGTGTCAAGATCGTGGCCCGCGTGCTGCGTGACGCCGGTGTCGAGGTCATCTACACGGGCCTGCGCCAGACGCCCGAGATGATCGTCGCGGCCGCGCTCCAGGAGGACGCCGACGCCATCGGCCTGTCCGTGCTCTCCGGCGCCCACATGACCATGTTCTCCCGGGTCCTGGAGCTGCTCAAGGAGAACGGCGCCGAGGACATCCGGGTGTTCGGCGGCGGGATCATCCCCGACGCCGACATCGCCGAGCTCGAACGCCTGGGCGTCGCCAAGATCTTCACTCCGGGCGCTCCGACCTCGGAGATCGCCGACTGGGTGCGGGAGAACGTCCGTCCGGCGCACGCCGCCTGACCCCTCCCCGCGCCGCCGGGGGTTCCGTTCGGCCCCGTCGCCTCCGGGTGATGTTGGTCGCACCTGTTCAGGGGGCCGTACCCGGGCGAAAAGGGCCCCCGTGGTGTTATGTCGTGTCCCTGGTCACATATTTTCCCACGCGGGCGCTTCCGCGATGCCGCCTGAGCGGCTTTCGGGGCGGGCCGGGGCCGGTCAACCCGGCCCCCGGTGTCTGTCGGCCGGATTTCAGGCGACTAAGCTTTGCGCATGTCGCGGGTGGCAACGCCGCGGCGATCTCGATCTTCTGTAAGCGGCGCAGCCCGCGGGGTTGTGCCTCGTGCGCCCCGTGTGACACGTGTCAGCGGGTCACAGCCGATCCGGACGAGGCCACCCCGGTAGACATCCTGAGCCAGCGAGTTACAAGGACGGACCCTCGTGGACCTGTTCGAATACCAGGCGAAGCAACTCTTCGCAGAGTACGGGGTTCCCGTACCCCAGGGGAAGGTGGCGAGCACGGCCGCTGAGGCGCGTGCCATCGCTGATGAGTTCGCCGCCGCCGGCAAACCCCGCGTCGTCGTCAAGGCGCAGGTCAAGACCGGTGGTCGCGGCAAGGCCGGCGGCGTCAAGGTCGCCGACGGCCCCGAGGACGCCCAGGCCAAGGCCGAGCAGATCCTCGGCATGGACATCAAGGGCCACACGGTCCACCGTGTCCTGGTGGAGGAGGCCTCCGACATCGCGGAGGAGTACTACTTCTCCTTCCTGCTGGACCGCGCGAACCGCACCTTCCTGTCCATCTGCTCCGCCGAGGGCGGCATGGACATCGAGGAGGTCGCCGAGACCAACCCCGACGCCGTCGCCAAGTTCGCGGTCGACGCCCTGACCGGTGCCCCCGCCAGCATCGCGGCGGAGATCGTCAAGGCGGGCAAGCTGCCCGAGGCCGCCGCCGAGGGCGCGACCGAGGTCATCACCAAGCTGTGGGACGCCTTCGTCGGCAAGGACGCCACCCTCGTCGAGGTGAACCCGCTCATCCTGACCGCGGACGGCCGGGTCGTCGCCCTGGACGGCAAGGTCACCCTGGACGAGAACGCCGAGTTCCGCCAGGACCTGGAGAGCCTCACCTTCGCCGAGGAGGGTGACCCCCTGGAGGTCGCCGCCAAGGCCAAGGGCCTCAACTACGTCAAGCTCGACGGCGAGGTCGGCGTCATCGGCAACGGCGCGGGCCTGGTCATGTCCACCCTGGACGTGGTCGCCCGCGCGGGCGGGGCGCACGGCGGGGTGCGACCGGCCAACTTCCTGGACATCGGCGGCGGGGCCTCGGCCGAGGTCATGGCCAACGGCCTGGAGATCATCCTGGGCGACCCCTCGGTCAAGAGCGTGTTCGTCAACGTCTTCGGCGGCATCACCGCCTGCGACGCCGTGGCCAACGGCATCGTCCAGGCCCTGGAGCTGCTCGAGAGCCGCGGCGAGGACGTCAGCAAGCCGCTGGTCGTCCGTCTGGACGGCAACAACGCCGAGCTGGGCCGCGAGATCCTGACCAAGCGGGCCCACCCGGCCGTGCGACAGGTCGACACGATGGACGGCGCCGCCGCTCAGGCCGCCGAGCTCGCGGCGAAGTAGGGGACACAAACACCATGGCTATCTTCCTCAACAAGGACAGCAAGGTGCTCGTCCAGGGCATGACGGGCTCTGAGGGCACCAAGCACACCCGG
>ANAW01000309.1:0-9361 GCA_000340945.1 Nocardiopsis synnemataformans DSM 44143
GACCGGCGGGCGCCCGACGCACCAGAACCTACCGTGAGGGCCGCGGGCGCGCCGAGCGTGCCCGCGGCCCGGCGGTCAGCCCTCGCGCCCGAGCGCGGTGGCGATGACTCGCGAGCTTCCGTCCCGCAGGGCCTGCGCCGCGGTCCGGCCCGTCGCGGCCAGGTAGGCGTCCACCAGCCTGTTGCCGACGGCGTACCCTGCCCCGGTCGGCAGCCCCACCGGGGCGGCGCCGAAGCGCCGCGCGCTGGCGTCGCCGTGCACCCAGGCCGTGAAGTTCTCCATGCCGGTCACGCCGAGCCCGGACACCACCTTGTCGAAGACCGCGTCGTCACGCAGGTGCGGCACACCGATGCGGGTGCGGCCGAGTTCGTCTCCGTACAGTTCGCGGGCGAACGCGTCGGCCAGCCCCTCGGAGACCACGTGCTCGCCGACCGTCACGGTCGCCGGGTCCCACACCACCCCGCCGGACCCGTAGCGCAGGTTGTGGTGGAGTTCGTGCACGGCGGTGGCCTCCAGCCGCGCCACGTTCTCGGGGAAGGGCCACAGGGTGATCACGATGTAGCCCGACAGCCCGCCGTTGCCGGACACGCCAAGGCAGGGGCCCGTGAAGTGGTCGTCGCCGGGGTCCCCGAGCACGAACAGCACGGTGATGTCGGGGACCTCCAGATCCGGGGTCACCACCAGCAGCGCGGACAGCGCCTCGTCGAGCGCGCGCCGCAGGCGCTCCCAGGCCCCGGCGGCCGCCAGCGTCTCCAGCGCGTCGAGGCAGCGCTGTTCGTCGCGGTCCAGGGGGAACCCGAACGACCGCCGGTGCATGTCGGCCAGGTCCACCTCACCGGGGAAGTAGCGGTACATGCCCCGGACGGGTTCGAGCATCGAGCGCAGCAGGTCGGGGCGGTCGGCGGCCGGGGCCCGCAGGACGCGCCGCATGGAGGAGAGGGTGTCGGGAACGGTGATCGTCATGCCCACGGACGCTAGGGGTTGACGCAGCGTCAAGGTCAAACGCGCCCGCCGAGCCCCCTGTATGTCCGCACCCGCCGCCTCACACCCCGGCCCGCCGCACCGCGCGGCGGCGCAGGACCAGCCACCCCGCGCCCGCCCAGGACAGCGCCACGACTCCCGCCATGACCAGGCGCGAGGTGAGCAGGTGCTCCGGCGGATAGAGGTTTCCGGTCAGGTAGAAGTCGATGAAGCCGTCCTCCATCACCGCCCGCCCGGTGCTCACCCGCGACCAGTTCTCGATCTCGGTCAGGAAGCACGGCCAGTCGACGATGACGATGCCCAGCGCGTAGGCGGCCACCGCCAGGTGCACCCAGAACATCCGGGGCCAGCGCCAGGACAGCACGCCGCCGAACACGACGAAGGCGAGGAAACCGAAGTGCAGGGCCGCCGCGGCGTGGCCCACGAGGAGGGAGGTCATGCCCTCGAACCTAGGGCCGGGCCGCCCCGCACACATCGGTACGCGCACCCGGCCCCCCTGAGTACCCCTACTCATGACGGGGCCGGGACGCCACCGCCACGGGGCGTCCCGGCCCCTTTTCCGGTCGCGACCCGGTGCTAGGGGGAAGCGTCCGCGACCGGCGTGAGCGTGTCGGCGAACACCAGGCCGTGGCCGGGTCCGGTGTCGGCGCGCACCCGGCCCCGGTCGAACTCCACCCCGCTGGGGCGGGCCAACGCGCCCAGCGCGGCGAAGGAGGCCCGGTCGATGTCCTCGACCATGGCCACCCGGGGCAGGCACAGCGCCAACTGCCCCGACAGCTCGGGCAACAGGTGCGGAGCCACCGGCACGCCGCGGCGCGCCATCGACTCCGCGATCCGCAGGAACGGGGTGATGCCGCCCACCCGCACCACGTTGGGCTGGGCGACGTCGCACACCCCCAGCTCCACGGCCCGCTCGAACTCGGCGACCGTGCGCAGGTTCTCACCCACGGCGAACGGCACCCGCGTGCGCTCGCGCAGGCGGGCGTGCGCCTCCAGGTCCTCGGCCGGGAGGGGCTCCTCCACGAAGTGCGGGCCGAACCCCTCCAGCGCCTCCAGTGCCCGGACCGCACCGGGCACGTCCCAGCGCTGGTTGGCGTCCACCATCAGCAGCCGGTCCGGGCCCAGCACCTCGCGCACCGCGCCCACCCGCTCGGCGTCCCTGGCGGGGTCGGGCGAGCCGACCTTGATCTTGGCCGCGACGTGCCCGGCCTCCACCCAGCCGCGCACCTGCTCCACCAGGTCGGGCAGGGAGTAGTCCAGGTTCACCCCGCTGCCGTAGGCCGGAGCCGACTCCCGGCGCCGACCCACCAGGTCCACCAGGCTCGACCCCGCCGCGCGGGCGCGCAGGTCCCACAGGGCGATGTCCACCCCCGCCAGCGCCATCAGGGTGAGCCCGCTGGTGCCTGCTTCGCGCAGGTGCCAGCGCAGCTCGTCCCACCGGGCCGGATGGGCCTCGGCGCCCACCAGCGCGGGCCGCAGGTCGTCGTTGACCAGCGCGGCCACCGCCCGGGCCCCGATCAGCGGGGTCCACGCGAACCCCGTGCCGACCAGTCCGGAGTCGGTGGCCACCCGCACCACCACGACGTCGTTGCGGTCCACGCCCCCGTCCCAGGGCCGGTGCAGCGGCAGCCGGAAGGCCCGGGCGCCGACCTCGGTGACGCGCACGTTCAGCCCTCCTTGACCAGGGACAGGCCGGTCTCGATCAGCTCGGCCAGCGCGGACTCCTCCTCGGCGGTGGGGTCGGTGAACGGCGCGCGCACCCCGCCCATGTCCACCCCGCGCAGCCGCGCGCCCGCCTTGACCAGCGACACCGCGTACCCCGGCGTCCGGTCGCGCAGCCGCACCAGCGGCTCGAAGAACTCGCGCAGCAGGGTGTCGGCCAGCGGGTCGCCGGAGTGGGAGGCGCGGTAGAAGGCGTCGGCCACCTCGGGCACGAACGCGAACGCCGCCGAGGAGTACAGCGGCACGCCCACCGACCGGTAGGCCGCCACGGTCAGCTCCGCCGTGGGCAGGCCGTTGAAGAAGGTGAACTCCTCGCCGCGCAGGTCGCGCACCGCCATCACGATCTGGTGCATGCGCCCCAGGTCGCCCACCCCGTCCTTGATCCCCACCACCCGGGGGATCGCGGCCAGCTCCGCCGCGCTCTGGGGGGTGAACACCATCGATCCGCGCTGGTAGACCACCACCGGGACGTCGGAGGCCGCGACCACCGTGCGCACGTAGTCCACCAGCCCCCGCTGCGGCGCGCCCACCAGATAGGGAGGCAGCAGCAGGATGGCGTCCGCGCCCAGTTCGCGGGCCGCGCGCGCCTGCTCGATGGCGGTGCCCACGCTGCCGCCCGCACCGGCCACCACCGGCACGCGGCCCGCGGTGACCTGCACCGACCGCCGCACCACCGCGGCGTGCTCGGCGGCCGACAGGGCGTGCACCTCACCGGTGCCGCAGGCCGCGAACACCCCGCCCGCGCCGTGCTCCACGCCCGAGGCGACGTGCTCGGCCAGCACGTCCTCGTTCACTTCTCCTTCGGAATCGAAGGGGGTCAGGGGGAAGAAGAGAATTCCGTCGAAGTTCAAACTCGCTCCTTGAGCTCGGGGGGACCGGGGGCGCGCGTGCGCCCCCGGGGGCCTCACAGGACGTGCTGGACGTGGCGTCGGGCCAGGGTGGCGATGACGTCGTCGCCGTCGGCCGACCAGATCCGCTCGTTGAAGATCTCCACCTCGATGTCGCCGTCGTAGCCCGCCGCGTCCACCGCGCGGCGCAGGGCGCGCACGTCGGCGTGGCCGTCGCCGACCATGCCGCGCCCCAGCAGGGCGTCGGCGGGGATCGGCAGCTCCCAGTCGCATGCCTGGAAGGAGGCGATGCGCCCGCCCGCCCCGGCGCGGGCGATCTGCTCCCACACCTGGGGGTCCCACCACACGTGGTAGGCGTCCACCACCACGCCGACGGCGGCCGCGTCGAAGCGTTCGGCCAGGTCCAGGGCCTGGCCCAGCGTGGAGAGCACGGCGCGGTCGGCGCAGAACATCGGGTGCAGCGGCTCCAGCGCGAGCCGGACCCCGCGCTCCAGGGCGTAGGGCGCCAGCTCGGCGATGCCGTCCGCCACCCGCTCGCGGATCCCGACCAGGTCGCGGTCGCCGTCGGGCATACCGCCCACGACCATGACCAGGCAGGGCGCGCCCAGTTCTGCGGCCTCGTCGACGGCGCGCCGGTTGTCCTCCAGGGCCGCGGCCTGGTCCGGGGCGGTGAGGAACCCGCCGCGGCAGTGCGAGGACACGCGCAGCCCGGACCGGCGCAGCAGACCGGCCGCCCTGGCCAGGCCCATCTCGGCGACCGGTTCGCGCCAGGTCCCGATGGCGGGCAGCCCGGCGCGCAGGCAGCCGTCCACGGCCTGGTTCAGGTTCCAGTACTTGACGGTGGCCTGGTTGAGCGAGAGCCGTGCCAGGCGCGGGTCCCCCGGTTCGGGGGTGGGCACCGCGGCGGGCCGCCCGGAGGGCACGTCCACCGCGCCGGGTACGACCGCCGGAACGGTCGCCGCGGGTGCGGCCGTCTGCGGGAGGGGCGCCTGGGCGCCCTCGGGAACCGTGCTCACTGGTCGACTCCTGACACCTGGAGGAGCGCCCGCATGCGTGCCGCGGCCAGGTCGGGGTCGGTCAGGGCCCCGGCGGCGTCGGCCAGGCGCACCGTCTGGGCCAGGTGGGGCAGGTCGCGGGCGCTGTGCAGCCCGCCCACCATGTGGAAGCCCTTCTGGTGGCCGTTGAGCCAGGCCAGGAAGGCCACGCCGGTCTTGTAGTAGAAGGTGGGCTCGGCGAACAGGTGCCGGGCCAGCGGGACCGTGGGGTCCATCAGGGCCCGGTACCGCGCGGTGTCGCCCTCGTCCAGTGCGGCCAGCGCGCGGGCGGCGGCCGGGGCGATGGCGGCGAAGATCCCCAGCAGGGCGTCGGAGTGGCCCTGTTCGTCACCCAGGATCAGGTCCGGGTAGTCGAAGTCGTCGCCGGTGTACAGGCGCACGCCCTCGGGCAACAGCCGCCGCAGCCGCACCTCCAGCGAGGCGTCGAGCAGGGAGACCTTGATGCCCTCGACCTTCGCCGCGTGCTCGGCGATCAGGGCCGCCACCGGCTCGATCGCCTCGGCCGGGTCGGCGAAGCCCCAGTACCCGGCCAGGGCCGGGTCGAAGGCGGTGCCCAGCCAGTGCAGGATGACCGGCTGGTCGGCCCGGCGCAGCAGGTCGGCGTAGACCTTGGCGTAGTCGTCGGGGCCCGAGGCGACCGCGGCCAAGGCGCGCGAGGCCATGAGGATGGGGGTGGCACCGGCGCCCTGGACGACGTCGAGCTGCTCACCGTACGCGGTGATAACGCTTTCCAGATCGGCGTGCGAAAGGTCGAGCTGGTCGGTGCCCACCCCGCAGGCCAGGGCGGCGCCGCGCGCGGCGGCCTCCGCCCCGGACCTGCGGATCAGCTCGGCGGTGGCCGCCCAGTCCAGGCCCATGCCGCGCTGGGCGGTGTCCATGGCGTCGGCCACGCCCAGCCCCTGGTCCCACAGGTGGTGGCGGAAGGCCAGGGTGGCCTCCCAGTCCAGACGGGCCGGGGCGCCGGGGGCGTTGGCCGCCAGGGGGTCGGCGACCACGTGGGCCGCCGCGTAGGCCGTGCGCGAGCGGGCGGGGGGAAGGGGGGAAGCGTCGACGGGGGTGCCGCCCAGCGTGTAGGGGGCGGCGGTGCCGTCGGCGGCGGGTAGCAGGAGTGGGCTCATGCGAGGGTGACCTCGTCCAGTTCGATCGTGCGTCCGGTGCGCGCGGACTGGAGTCCGGCCTCGGCCATCTGGAGGCCGCGCGCGCCCGAGAGCAGGTCGTGCGGGAAGGGGGTGTCCAGGACCACGTGGCGCAGGAAGTCCTCCCACTGGGCGCGGAACCCGTTGGGGAACTCGGTGTTGTCGGGCACCGGCTCCCACTGCTCGCGGTAGCGCCCCAGGTCCTCCAGGTCGGGGTTCCAGACCGCCTTGGGCGTGGCCGAGCGGTGCTGGGCGCGGCAGAAGCGCAGTCCCGCCACGGCGCTGCCGTGGGTGCCGTCGACCTGGAACTCCACGAGTTCGTCGCGGGCCACGCGCACGTTCCAGGAGGAGTTGATCTGGGCGATGACGCCGCCGTCCAGTTCGAAGATGCCGTAGGCGGAGTCGTCGGCCGTGGCCTCGTAGGGGCGGCCCTCCTCGTCCCAGCGGCGCGGGATGTGGGTGGCCACCTTGGCGGTGACCGCGCGCACCGGGCCGAACAGGTGCTCCAGGACGTAGTGCCAGTGCGGGAACATGTCCAGCACCATGCCGCCGCCCTCCTCGGCGCGGTAGTTCCAGCTGGGGCGCTGGGCGGGCTGCCAGTCGCCCTCGAAGACCCAGTAGCCGAACTCGCCGCGCACCGACAGGACCCGGCCGAAGAAGCCGCTCTCGACCAGCCTGCGCAGTTTGAGCAGGCCGGGCAGGAAGAGCTTGTCCTGGACCACGCCGTTGCGCACGCCCGCGTCGCGGGCCAGTTTGGCCAGTTCCAGGGCGGCGCTGAGCGTGCTGGCGGTGGGCTTCTCGACGTAGACGTGCTTGCCCGCGGCAATGGCCGCGCGCACGGCGGCCTCGCGGGCGTGTGTGATCTGCGAGTCGAAGTAGACCGTGATGTCGTCGTCGGAGAGCACGCCGTCCAGGTCGGTGGACCAGCGCTCGATTCCGTGGCGCTCGGCGATCTCGCGCAGCTTGTGCTCGGAGCGTCCGACCAGGACGGGCTCGGGGATGATCCTGGAGCCGTCGGGCAGGCGTACGCCGCCCGCCTCCCGGATGGCCAGGATGGACCGGGTCAGGTGCTGCCTGTACCCCATGCGTCCGGTGACGCCGTTCATGGCGACACCCAGCACGTGATCACCCATGGGTTGTTACCACCTTTCCGTATGAAAGCGCTTTCCAGCCTACGGCAAAACCACCCCCGCGCACCAGAGGGGCCCCGGACCTGCCACGACGCGAAGCGCTTCGACGCCGGTCTTCGCAAGACGGCCCGAGGGCCCCGGGGGCAGGCGCCCCCGGGGCCCTCGGTGGCTCTCGCGGAGAGCTCCGCGCTCGGGGCCCGGGCCCCGCTCCCCGCACCGGAGAGGCCGCGGCCCCGGCCCGCGACCGCCGCTGCCTCAGGACCGGTCGGGGACCGCCCCGCTCCGCGCGGGCGAGCGCACCGACCCGCCGCGCGTGACGGCCAGGGCGAGCACGAACGCCGCGAACGCGACCCCGCCCGCCCAGGCGGGAAGCGCCCCGGCGGACGTACCGTGCTCCAGCAGCCGACCGCCCAGGGCCGCACCGGCCGCCGACCCCAGGTACATGGCGGCCATCTGGAAGGCGACGACCGCCATGGCCTGCCGCTGGCGCCCGTGGACGAGCAGGTGCTGGAGGACGGGCACACTCGCCCATCCCGCGGCTCCCCACAGGGCGACCGCCACGACCCACACGGCGGCCTGGTCCAGCAACGACAGAGCGGCCAGCGCCAGGGTCAGGACCGCCACGACCGCGGGGAGCAGCCGCCGAGGCCCCCAGGCGTCCAGGGGCCTGCCGATCAGGGCCGAGGCCGCGACGCCGCCGACGCCCCACACCCACACCAGCGTGAACGCCAACGGGGCCAGGCCGCGCGCCTGCGCCATGGGAACCAGGTAGGTGTACAGGCCCAGACTCGCCAGCCCGAGCAGGAAGGCCGACGTCACGCCCATGGCGATCGCCGGGGCCCCGAGCAGACGCAGGTTCTCACCGACCCGGACCACCGCGATGGACGGGTACGGTGCCCGGCGGACCAGGATCGCGGCCATGCTGACGGCGCCGATCACCACGACCAGGCCCATGGTCCAGCGCCATCCCGCCCACTGGCCGATGAGCATGCCGACCGGTACGCCCGCCACCGTTCCGGTCGACAGTCCGAAGGTCACCAGCGCCATGGCGCGTCCGCGCTCGTGGTCGGCGACCATCGCGGCGGCCGTGGCGGTCGCCACCGCGGTCAGGACGCCGGCGCCGAGCCCGGCCACCACGCGCGAGGCCAGGAACACCGCGATGCCGGGGGCCAGCGCGGTGACGAGGTTGCCGAGGTTGAACAGGGCCAGCGCGACGGCCAGGGCGCGTTTGGTGGAACCGGCGACGAGCGACCCCGACAGCAGCGGCCCGGCGAACGCGTAGGCGCCGGTGAAGGCGGTGACGCCCAGGCCGATGGCGGCCACCGACACCGTGAGCGAGTCCGCGATCCGAGGCAGGACACCGGCCAGCACGTAGGCGTCGATGCCGAGGGAAACGGTGGCGGCCACCAGTGGCCACAGACGGCGGATCACTGGTCCGCCCCCTGCCGCGCTCCCTCGCCGCCGGGCTCCTCGCCGTGTTCGTCGGCCGACTCGGGCGCGTACCCGGCCAGGACGGTGCCCACCAGGCCGGGGAAGCGGGCGTCCAAGTCCTCGACGCGCAGGCTGATCATGCACTTGCGCCCCTCGGCCCGCACGAAGGCGACGCCGGACTCGCGCAGCAGGCTGGTGTGGTGGGTCAGGGTCGACCTGGGCAGGTCGGGGCCCAGGTCGATGCTGTCCACCTCGCCCTCCTGGGCGAGTTTGCGGACCATCTCCAGGCGCAGCGGCTCGCTCAGCGCGAACAGCACGCGCGGCAGCGAGATCTCCCCGGTCTCAGGGTGAACGTAGGTCCGTACCGCGGCCACTGCCATCGCCTCCATGATCGTTCGACTATTGCCGCACAATATTAGTGCGAAAATTCCCGCACAATCAAACGGGTCAACGATGTCGGCGGCAATGGTCAGGCGAGCAGGGCGCCCAGCCTGGCCGCGCGACCGTCGAGCTCGGCGCGGTCGGCCTTCTGCCACAGGGCGTGGACGGAGAAGGGGTCGCCCGCGAAGCGCGGGAAGACGTGGAGGTGCAGGTGGAAGACCTCCTGTCCCGCTACCTCGCCGTCGGCCAGGAACAGGTTGACGCCCTTACAGCGCACTGGCCCGGGCCACGGGCCCCCGCGTCCAGGGCGTCTCGGCGCAGGGCGTCGCCCACGCGGCGGGCGACGCTACACAGCCGCCCGCCCAGCTCGTCACCGACCTCGCCCAGGCCCACCAGGTGCTCGCGCGGAACCACCAACACGTGCCCCGGTGTGACCGGGTACAGATCCATGAACGCCAGCACCAAGTCGTCGGAGTGGACCAGGCTGCCGACCGCTCGGCCGTCCCGGATCTGACAGAACAGGCAGTCGCTCATCTGTTTGTTGGGCGATACCCCGTCCTTCAGGACGGGGAGGAAACGCCCTCTCCCTTCTTGTGGCTTTGTGTTGGATTTCCCTCACGCGATCGCGGAGCGGTCGCTACGGTGTGTTCCATGACCAGGAAGAGCGTGAAGCGGGC
>ANAW01000310.1:0-3846 GCA_000340945.1 Nocardiopsis synnemataformans DSM 44143
CATGCCATGGAGGCGCGCTACCAACTGCGCCATAGCCCCGTGTGCCTTGCAGCAACGGTTCGAGTCTATCGGACGCGCGGGGGTGGGATGACCAGCCGCGGTGTCGGCCACCCCACACGCCCCCGCGCCTCCGAGACCTCACCGGCGTTCCGGAACAGCCGGGACGCAGCCCGACCGCGCGAGCCGGAACCCTCTTCAACGGCCCCCGAACGGGCACATGAGAGGACATGAGCGACAGACCACGACAGAACCCGGTCGACACCCTGGTCCGCTGGGAGGACCACGGCGCCGTGTGGCGGGTGGTGGGGCGGACCGCCTCCGAGGTGACGGTGGCCCTGTGCCGCTGCGACGGGGGCGAGGAGGTGGAGCGCCTGGTCTCCGGCGACCCGGACCTCCTCGCCTTCGTGGACGGGCGGGTCAGTCCTCCTCCGCCAGCTTCCTGATCGCCTCCAGCCTGCGGTCCCAGACCGCCGCGACGCGCTGGAGGTCGCGCCCCAGGGCGCTCAGGCGCGACCCGACCGGCCGGTGCACCACCTCGCGGCCGCGCCGCTCGGACTCGACCAGGCCGACCCCGCGCAGGACATCCAGGTGCTTGACGATGGCCTGGCGGCTGACCGGCAGCTCCTCGGCCAGCGCCGACGCGGACGCGGGCGCGCGGCCCAGCCGGACCAGGATGCTCCAGCGCGTCTCGTCGCCCAGGGCCGCGAAGGCGGTGGCCTCCGCCGTCACGGCGCCGCCGTCCGCGCCAGGTGCCCGACGAGGGCCGTGAGCCCTCCGGACCACCCCTCGGTCTCCGTGGCGACGTTGTCGGGGACGGTTCCCAGGCACGCGGCGAGGGCGTCGAACCCGCTCTGGGTGACGGTGAGCAGGGAGCCATCGCCGGAGTCGCGGACGCGCAGCGTGACCAGGGTGCTGTCGCCCTTCCCCGGTTCGGTGTCGGGCTCGGTGGCGATGCGGTACGCGAAGAGGTACGGCTCCTCGACGGAGACGACGCGCCCCCGGAAGGCGCCGTGCTCGTCCCAGCGCAGCTCCATCGCCGCTCCGGGCACGGCCTCGAAGTCGGCGCCCCCGAAGGCGTACCAGGCGGCGAGGTGCCGGGGCTCGGTGAGCACCGGCCAGAGCGCGGCCGGGGCGACGTCCACGCGCACGGACCGCTCGACGGTCGCGGGGTCGAGGTAGGACCGTGCGGCCGAGAGCTCCAGCTCCCAGCCGGAGATGGTCTCCTCCAGGAGTCTGCGCCTGTCGGCCTCGGAGCCGCTCAGCGTGGAGAAGCCGCTCTCCGCCACGCGCAGGGTCACCCCGCCCGCGTCGCGCTCCTCGATCCAGAACTCCATGAGCGTGGAGCCCTCTCCCTCTCCCGCGAGCCAGCGGAAGGCCGCGTAGGAGTGGGGTTCGAGCCTCTCGGCGCGGATCCGGAAGGTCCCGTGGACGGTGTCGTGCACGACGTCCACGTCGCCGTCCCGCTCGACCTCGTGGTCGATGATCGCGCCGTCGTTGATCATCCAGCCCGGCCGCGTCACCAGCTCCCAGACGCGTTCGGGTGGCGCCGCGATGTCCACCTGCCGTTCGACCCGGTCCGGCGTCTCGTCCATGGCTCTTTCCCGATCTCTCGATGTGCAACCCAAGGGTTGCATCAAGTCCGCTCTTGGAGCAACCCCCGGGTTGCGAAAAGCCGCGCGGGGGCGTTCACGGCCGGCCGCTCCCCTGCGGACGGAGTGGGGACGTCATGGGAGCCGGCCGTCGCGCGGGTTCACACATGCGCGACGGTCACGGTCCCGAACGGGCCGAAGCCCCAGCCCAGGACGGTGGGCTCCACCCTCGACGCCCCGGCGGCGCGCAAGAGGTCGCCGATCCGGCTCCGCGTTCGCAGCACCGAGCCCGTGACCGCGAGGCTCGTCAGGGCGTGCTCGGCCGCGTGGTCGTCGGTGGCGGCCTTGTCGGACGTGCGCTCGGCGAGGACCAGGGCGGGGCCCGCGGCGAGCGCGGCCCGCAGGAGGAGGAGCGCCTCCTCGTCGGACCGGCCCTCCAGAGCACCGACGAGGACCGCGCAGTCGTGCGCGGGCCACACGGGCTCGGCGGCGCCCGGCAGCTGCACGGTGCGCCCGCGCGCGAGGTGCGAGGCCACGAACGGGGCCGCGTCGCCGAAGACGGCGAGGACGCGCGCGTCCGCGACCGGGGCGATCCGCGCGAGCGGTTCGAGCACGTACTGGAGGTCGTCCGCGGCACGGTCGTGGTGGACGGTGTCGAGCGCTCCGTCGGCCGCCCGGCGCTCACGCCACGGCGCCGCGCCCAGGCGCGGCGCGGGACGGCCCGAGCGCAGCACGTCGACGAGGTCGACCAGCGCGAGCGCCTCGCGGTTGGCCGGGTTGTCGAGCGAGAGCTCCTCGATCGCCGTCTCCTCCATGAGGACGCCGCCGCGGGCGGTGTTGCGGTAGCGGTCGCCGTCCCGTTCCACCAGCCCCAGCGCGGTCATCGCGTCGAGCAGGGGCGCGAGGCGGGTCGGCTCCACACCGGTCTCGCGGCCGAGCTCTTCGCGGGTCGAGGCGCCGTAGGCGATGAGCGGGCCGATGCCGAGCGTGACGGCGGCGCGCGTGACGACCGGCGGCGCCAGCTCGGTCATCTCGTGCACCTCGTGGAGCAGCTCGCCGGAGGTCGTCCCGCCCGTGTCCGCGGGAACGAGGCGCTCGGCGTCGTCGCGCGGCGCGTCCGCCTCCGCGTTCCTGGGCCTGCGCCAGTACCCGACGACCTCGACGTCCTCCTTCGGAAGGCCCAGGTCCTTGCGCAGGTAGCGGCGGATGGGGGCGATCGTCATCGCCTCGCCGCCGACCCAGGCGTAGACGCGCAGATCCGGCACCGCCACGCGCCGCACGGCGTCGAACAGCCGCGTGCCCGTGCCCGCGGGAGTGTCGCCGCGCACGAGCCACTCGATCCCGACGTCCGCCGCGGTCGGGATGTCCTGGCGGTCAGCCTCGGTCGGGACCTCGACGATCACATGCCCGCGCGTGCCCTCGGGCGCCTCCTCCAGCCAGCGGCCGATCGCCGGCAGCGCCGTCTCGTCCCCGGCCAGCAGGTGCCACTCGGCCTCGTCGTTGCGCAGCGCGCACGACTTGGGGCCCGCGAAGTGGATCCGGTCCCCCGGACGCGCGCGGAACGCCCAGGCGGCGGCCAGGCCGTGGTCGTGGCGGACGACGTCGATGTCGAAGGTGTTGGCCTCCGGGTCGTACGAGCGCACCGTGTAGTCGCGGGTCAGGGCGAGCACCCCGGGGTTCCACGCGAACCGCTTCTCCTCCTGCGTACCGACATGCGGCAGCGGGCCGTCGGTCGGCGGAACGACGAGCTTCACGTGGTCGTCGAACCCGTCCGAGCGGAACGCGGGGCGCTCGAAGCCCTGGCCCATCTCCCCCGCGGCGAGATCGTCTCCCGTGAGCGTGATCCGACGCATGTTCGGCGTGACGTCGACGACGCGGGCCACCTCCGCGCGGCGCAGCACGATGGGATGGATCCGGAGGGGCCGTGAGGTGCGGGGCATGGGAACTCCTGAGGGAAGCCTTGGTGCAAGCCAGGCGAGGCTAACCTAACCCCACCTGAAACCACGCACCCGCCCCCGGGAAGCGGGCGCCCCCCGACCGGTACTGCTGCGGGGGCGGGGGAACGAAGCCGCCCGGACGGCGCACCGGGGGTCTCCCCAAAAGGAACAGGCCCGCGGGGAAGGTGGACGAAGTCCACCGACCACACGGGCCTCCAACACACCCACCACAACCCACAAGACGAAGCCCCACGTTGCAAGGGACCGCCCCACCCATCCCACCGATCACCGCGACCCCGACCACAGGGGGGTACCTCGGG
>ANAW01000311.1:0-3328 GCA_000340945.1 Nocardiopsis synnemataformans DSM 44143
CTGCTCGGCGATGTCCCGCAGCCGGGCCTGGGGATCCCGTACCACGCACAGCAGTACGTGGGCGTGATTGGTGAGAAACGTCCACTCCTGCATGCTCAGTACCTTACCCCACCTCCCCGTAGTGAGTATCGCGCTTTCTGACACGCGTATTTCATGTCGTACAATTCGTGTTGTGTGCCTCACACGTCGCCGATGGCGAGGGAGGTCATCGGGTGTGCGTGTAGGCGACGACCTCAACGAAGGATCGGATCGCCATGACCGCCACCATCGTCGTCGGTGTCGACGGTTCGCCCGGCTCTGTGGCCGCTCTCGGTTGGGCTGCCGCGGAGGCCCGCTTCCGTCGCTCGAATCTGCGCCTGATGTACGCCTTGCAGGTGCCGCTCACCGTTCGCTCCTTCGGTGAATCGGATGCCGTGCAACCTACGGCCGCCCTTCGGGAGCGTGCGGAGTGCGCACTGGTGGAGGCTCGTCATCGGCTCGCCTTCCAGGCACCCAGGGTGCAGGTCGAGACGTCGGTGGCGTTGCGTCCGGCATTGGACGCTTTAGCGCTCGCGTCCCACGATGCCGAGCTCGTGGTGGTTGGCACGCACCGGTTCGGCGTGCTGGGCGGGCGTGCTTTCGGCTCGGTCGGTGGCAGATTGGCGGCCCGCGCCTGCTGCCCCGTGGTGGTGGTGCCTGCCGGTTGGGTGTCGCCGGACCACGGCTCGATCGTGGTGGGAGTGGACGGGTCGGCACACGGCGACGCCGCGTTGCGGTTCGCCCTTGCCGAAGCCGTTCACCGGTCGGCCGGGGTGGTGGCCGTCCGCGCCTACCACGTCACGTTGCCGGGAGCGATCGACAACCCGTACGCCTACAGGAAGGCCGCTGAGCGGGAACACCGGTGCGCTGAGGATCTGGCCCAGGAGGCCGTCGAGCGGGCTCTGGCCGTGACGGGGCTGGTCGTGCCCGTCGTCGCGCGCGCAGCGGTCGGCCGCCCCGCCGACGTGATGATCGCTGCGTCGCGCGGAGCGGAGCTCCTCGTGGTGGGTTGCCGAGGGCGCGGTCCGCTCCACAACCTGCTGCTGAGGTCGGATGGTCAAGGAGTGCTCCGCCGCGCCACCCGTCCGGTGGCGGTCGTCCGAGCCGACTCGGCCTCGTGACCACGCCGCCGGCGGGCGGCGGACTGTGGCCGTGCATCGACGTTCTGCGGCGCTCGGCCCGGCTCACGGCTCTTCGGTGGTGTCGTCGGGCCCGGCCTCGGCGTCGTGCGCGCGAAGTGAGCCCGCGTGGGCTTTGGCCGTCGGGTCGCGGCGGGTCTTGGCCAGGCTCGCCACGGTGACCACGACCAGGATCACGACGATCACCGCCAGGCTCGCCAGCGTCGGGATCTCCGGGACCCGTTCGTCCAGGTCTACGTGGGCCCAGTGCAGGAGCAACTTCGCGCCGATGAACATCAGGATCAGCGCCAGCCCGGTCGAGAGGTACACCAGCCGGTCGAGCAAGCCCTTCACCAGGAAGAACAGTGCGCGAAGCCCGAGCAGGGCGAACGCGTTCGCGGTGAACACGATGTAGGGCTCCTGGGTGATCCCGAAGACCGCGGGGATCGAGTCCACGGCGAACAGCAGGTCGGCGGTGCCGATCGCGATCAGCACGATGAGCATCGGCGTGACCATGCGGCGGCCGTCGACCCTGGTGAAGAGCTTGCCGCCGACGAACCCGTCGGTGACCGGCAGGACCCGCCGGGCCAGACGCACCACGGCGTTGTCCTCGATCTCGGGGTCCTCGTCGCGGTGTCGGTACAACTGGATCGCCGTGTAGATCAACAACAGGCCGAACACGAGGAACATGAAGGAGAACAGCGCCAGCAGTGCGGCTCCGAGTGCGATGAACACCGCCCGCATGGCCAGGGCGAGCACGATGCCGAAGGTCAACACCTTGTGCTGATGCTCGGTCGGCACCGCGAAGGTGGTGATGATGATGACGAAGACGAAGAGGTTGTCGACGGACAGGCTCTTCTCCACCAGGTAGCCGACGAAGTACTCGGTGCCGAACTCGCCGCCGTAGCGCAGGGTGAACCACACACCGAAGATCAGGGCCACCGCGATGTAGAAGACCGACCACGCGGTCGCCTCCCTGAACCCGACGTGGTGCGGTTTCAGCCAGGCGATGGTCAGGTCGGCGGCGAGCAGGGTCACGATCACGGCGATCGTGACGATCCACGTGGTGATGCCGATGTCGAGCATGTCAGTCCTCTCGCGACGGCCGGTGGGGCACCGTACCGGGAATCCGGTGTCCGCCGGCGGGTCCTGTCGACGGTCGAGTCGGCGACGCCGGACCGCGGGTTTCGATCATGGATTGCACCCGTCGCAGAACGTGGGGTCGGTGCTGACCCGCCCGTCGTCTCGGGGGTGGCGGCTGCGGTGAGGACACCGCGGGCATCCGTGGATGACGGCGAGGGTCAGGGACGTGGGTTCGGAGCAACTGTCGCACGGAAGCCCGGGCTCTCGGTCCACCTGGCCGTATCCGGGGGTTCCGCAGGCGGGGCACAACGTGGCGAGGCGGTGGGTGAGCCGGTCGGCGAGCAGGCCGATCTCGCGCATGCGCGTGGGATTGAGGTGGGCGCGCATGTCGGTCTCCAGACGGGCCAGGCCGTCCGCGGAGCGCACCGCGCACTCGTCGATCGCGGCGGCCAGTTCGACGCGGGTCCGGATGCCCTTGCGGATGGGGCCGGGGTCCTGCGGGTCGATCGGGGCATGGGGGCGCACGATCATCGCGTGGTCGCCGAAACCGGTCCGGTCCAAAAACGCCTCGGTGGTCTCATCGATGTGACGGGCGGTGGTGTGGGCGAAGTTGGTGGGGCCCAGGCGGCGCTCCACGATGCACAGGTTTCGGGCGGTGTCGAGGAAGGCGAGGATCTCGTCGCCGGCACTGAGCATCGGAGCCATGGGATGGGGACCGAAGGAACCTTCGCTGGCCACGGCGAGACCGAGGCCGGTCGACCGCAGGGCGAGGCGCGCCTTGCGCACGGCGGTCACGGACGGCGATGCCGCGCGCGGGACCTCACCGGTGAAAGTCCCCAGCTCGTCGGTGTCGACGTCGTCGGCGAGGACCAGGCGCAGACCCGGGATGCGGGCCAGGGCCGGGCCCAGGGCCCGCTCTTTGGCGTGTCGGGTGGCCAGTGCGACGCGTGCGTCCGAGTAGGGGTGGGCGGTGGTGGTCACAGGGCCTGGTCAGGGCCGTTGCGGGGACTGATGAGCATGGCCATCAGTTCTCCTATGGCGGTGTCGCGGTCCATCGGATGCCGTAGTGACAACTCGGCGTGGAGCCGGTAGCGGTTGCGGCGCCCTTC
>ANAW01000312.1:0-2234 GCA_000340945.1 Nocardiopsis synnemataformans DSM 44143
CGATCCGCCGACAAATCCGCTGGGTAGATCACGAAACCGTACTGGAGTACTAGGTCCGAGTCGTGATCGACGCCCATGAGATGGGCCGCGAGAGCAGTACGCCCGAGGTCGTGCGCGTGCGCGGACGTGGTGACTTCCCGGGACACAGCCGTCATCCAAACGGTGCCGCTCCTGCGCTGCACCTCCCAAACCAGAGTCGGACTACCGACGTCTGGCCTGGCTGGGCCGTGACGGCCCTCACCCTTGCTCCTCGGAGGTCTCCCTATTACGTTTGTTATTGTTCAACCACTAACAGAGGAGTATTCATGAGCGTCAACCCGACCCGCGAGCTCACCCCCGCACAGCACGCCCTGGCAGAGCACCTTCGGCTGGTGTCGTCCGGCCAGATCGACGAGTGGATCGAGCTGTACGCCGCGGACGGCACGGTCGAGTTCCCCTTCGCCCCCGCCGGTGTGCCTACCCTGGTGCAGGGACGCGAGGCGCTGATCGCCCACATGCGCGGCTTCCCGCAGACCTTCGACGTGAAGTTCGTCGACGTGAAGTTCATCGAGACGGCCAACCCCCGGACCGCGGTCGCCGAATACCGCTCGGAGGGAATCGCCCTCAGCACCGGCAAGCCGTACGAGCAGACAGTCATCACGGTGATCCGCCTCGACGAGGCGGGCCTGGTCGAGCAGTTCGTCGACTACTGGAATCCTCTCGTGGTCATCGAGGCCATGACCCCCGACGAGGCGGCCAGCGGCCAAGACGTGTCGTGGCCCTCGGAGCGTTGATCCCGGTTCGACGGGGTGAGACGGGTCACCCACCCGTCTTGCCCCGTCGCACCCTGTCCCACTCCGCAGTGAGAGACTGGGAGACATGCCCGCCCCTGGCTCCAGAGTGAAGAGCGATCAACGCCGTCGAGTCGTGCTGGACGCTGCCGTGGCCTGCTTTGCGCGCAAGGGTTACTACGGCACGACCACTGGTGAGATCGCCGAACGGGCCGAAATCTCTCAGCCCTACGTCTACCGCCTGTTCGCCAGCAAGGAGGCGTTGTTCGCCGGTGCCATCCTCCACGTGTCCGAGCTGATCTCGGATGCTCTGACCGGCGCCGAAGCCGGCGTCGATGAGGCCGGGCCGCACCGGCAGCCGGAGGCGGTGATGCGTACGATCCGGTCCGCCTACAGCACCCTGATCGAGGACCGGGACGTCATGCGGTTCCTCATGCAGGCCAGTTGCGCAGCCGATGAGCCGCTCGTGGCTGAGGCGTTGCGCACGTGCTATGCCAGGCAGGTCGAACTCGTCAGTGAGCTCCTGAACCACGACGACGCTGCGGTCCGGCACTGGTTCGGCGCCGGTATGCTCGAAAATGTCACGCTGACCCTCGGCCTGGCCGACGTCGACGAGCCCTGGGCGCGGACCCTCAGCGGACAACGGTCTCGTTCGGACGGCGGTAGCTTCGCCCACCGGGAGTCGCCGTAGCTTCCGCCGAAAAACAGGCGGCTATGTAGGCGGCCGGCCAGGCCGTCCCACTTCCTTGGAACTGGGACGCCGTCCGACGGTGTCGACGTCGATCGACACTGCCCAGGTCAGGACCGTCCCAGAAGTTGTGCCACAAGTGCGTCCCGGATTAGTACTCCAGTCTGGTTTCGCGATCTTGTCGCGGACCCGGCTGGGAACGGGTGCGGCCGCCGCGTGATCATCGGGGGTTGTGTGGACTCCTGAAGATCGTGCGGTGGCCGCGGGCCATAGCGTAGACCCTGATCGCTGGCGGACGATGTTCGACCAGGTCATGGCCCGGATCGCGGGCCGCTTCGGGCGAGTTGAGCCGCGGGCCGCGGCCCGTGCCTACCTGCTCGGGCTACTGTCGAACGTCGAGCGCAAGAACTGCTGGCAGCTGGCCGAACAGGCCGGCCACAGCCGACCCGGGCCGATGCAGCGCCTGCTGCGCTACGCCCGCTGGGACGCCGATGCGGTCCGCGACGACCTGCGCGCGTACACCGCCGAACACCTCGGCGCCGACGGCGCCGTTCTCGTCGTCGACGAGACCGGCTTCCTGAAGAAGGGCCGGGCCTCGGCCGGTGTGCAACGGCAGTACACCGGCACCGCGGGACGCATCGAAAACTCTCAGGTCGGCGTCTTCCTCGCCCTGGCCACCAGCCGGGGACGGGCCCTGATCGACCGTCGGCTCTACCTGCCCGAGCAGTCCTGGTGCTCCGATCCCGAACGCCGCCGGGTGGCCGGGATACCCGACG
>ANAW01000313.1:0-1449 GCA_000340945.1 Nocardiopsis synnemataformans DSM 44143
TTCCCGATGACCCACCACGTGGAGATGGTTGCCACGCTGGTCAGGCGGGGTAAATCCGGGTGACTTCGGCTTCCGTGCGTCGCTCGTGCGTCACGAGCTTACCCCAGGCAGCCTCTACCGCGCCATGGGCATCGGGCGCAAGGTGGGCGTACCGCTGAGTAGTTTGGAAGTTCTCGTGCCCTAGGAGCTTCTGAACGTCGTACAGCGGTACGCCTGCCTGCACCAGCCATGACGCGCATGTGTGGCGGCAGTCGTGCGGGCGGCGTCGGGGGATCGGTGGCACTGCGGCCGTGGTGCGGTGGTGACGCCGGTTCTCCTGCTCGATCTTGATGTTCGCCCGGTCGATCGCCGTGTACCACATCACCCGCCAGTTCCCCGATTCCAGGGGGCGCCCGCCTCGCACGGTGAGGAAAACGTACTCGTCCGCCTCGCGGCCCTTCATCAGCCTGGACATGTCCTTGATGACGTACTCAGGCACAGGGACCTCGCGCCGGGATTTCTTCGACTTGGGGTGGTCCTTCCACACCGCGTTGCGCTGAAGGGTGCCGTGCACCATGGCGCGCCCACGAAGCCAATCGACGGCGGTGCCGCGCAATCCTGCGGCCTCGCCCCAACGAAGCCCGGACATGACCATCAGCTCAGTCATGACGGCGTGCTGGGGCGGCAGGTGGGCTTTGATGAGGTCGATCTGCTCCCGCGTCCACCAGAACACCGACTTGGGTGAGGTGTCGGGTAGGTCGATGTCGCGAGCGGGGGATGCAGGTACTAGGCCGTCAGTGACAGCGGCGTTCATCACCGACACGAACAGGTTGAAAGCGCGACGGATGGCGTAGGCCCCTACGCCGCGCTTCTGCATGTCGCTCACCCAGGCCTGCACGTCCATACGGCTGATTCTGCGAAGGTGCCACATCTCCCAGTGGGGGAGGATGTGGTTCCGGAAGGACCCTTCGTCGCCGCGAATGGTCTCTGCCGAGTCGACGACACGGGCGTCCCACCACTTGGCCTGCCACTCCGCGAACGTGGTCTTAAGGGCTTCGGGATCTACCCAGTCGTCGCGCTTGAACTCCAACTCTTTCTGCATGCCCCAGGTGGCGACCACGGACTTGAGTGGGTCGCTTTTGGTGTACCGGCCGGTGGGGTGGCTCGCGGTCACAGGACCGCGCACGGTGGCTTGCCACTTGCCGGAGGGAAGCTTTCGGATGTAGGGCACCACTGCTCCTCGGGGGTGTGTGATGGGTCTAGTGTGCCCTGAGCTGGGACTGAAAGGCAGTGCAGGCACGAGAAAGCCCCGGCCCGAGGGAAGGCCGGGGCTTTTCTATGCCCTGTGGCGGGCGATGCGAGGCGGGATGACCTCAGGGGCCACAAGGGCCTTGGAGAGTTCACCGATGACGCCGAGAGGGTCACTTCGGACGACGTCGAGGGGAACGTAGATACCGAACGCGATGCAAA
>ANAW01000314.1:0-1333 GCA_000340945.1 Nocardiopsis synnemataformans DSM 44143
TGTCTCCACGCCCGAGCTCACGTGCAGCGGCTCCTGACCGACGGCTGACTCCGGCCGCAGGCAGGACCGGAACCCAACGACGCTGACGCGACCGCCCCGGAACAGGCCGCGCCTGTGTCAGGACCGGGCGCCGGGGGACCGCAGCCGCCAACCCCCGGCGCCCACCCGGTCCCCGCCCGCGAGGGCGGGAGCCCTGCAACACGACAACGTTGTCCGCCCTTCTACCTGGAGCCCTCCCATGGTCAAACGCCTGCTGATCGCCCTCGGGTCGGTCATCACCCTGGTGGCCGCACTGCTCGTGCACTCGCTGCCCGCGCACGCCGACACCGGCTTCCGCGTCAGTGACGGCCGCCTCGTCGACGCCGCCGGAAACGACTTCGTCATCCGCGGCGTCAGCCACGCCCACACCTGGTACACCCAGGAGACCCAGTCGTTCGCCGACATCAAGTCCCTGGGCGCCAACGCCGTCCGCGTCGTCCTCAGCAGCGGCCAGCGCTGGACGGAGAACACCGCCGCCGACGTGGCCAACGTCGTCGACGAGTGCAAGACCAACCAGCTGATCTGCGTCCTGGAGGTGCACGACACCACCGGCTACGGCGACCAGGCCGGGGCCGCCACGCTCGACCAGGCCGTCGACTACTGGCTGCGCGTCCAGGAGGCCGTGGAGGGCGAGGAGGACCACATCCTCGTCAACATCGGCAACGAGCCCTACGGCAACGACGCCGCGATCAACCAGAACTGGGCCTCCGACACCAGCGACGCCGTCAACCGCCTGCGCGACGCGGGCTTCGACCACACCCTGGTCGTGGACGCGCCGAACTGGGGCCAGGACTGGGCGGGTGTCATGCGGGACAACGCCCAGTCGGTCTTCGACTCCGACCCCGACGCCAACACGGTCTTCTCCGTGCACATGTACGGCGTCTACCAGCAGGAGTCGACGATCGTCTCCTACCTGGAGCACTTCGTCGACGCGGGCCTGCCGCTGATCGTCGGCGAGTTCGGCCACGACCACTCCGACGGCAACCCCGACGAGGACGCCATCATGTCCCACGCCGAGCGCCTGGGGCTGGGGTACATCGGCTGGTCCTGGAGCGGCAACGGCAGCCCCGTGGAGTACCTGGACATGGTGGAGGGCTTCGACGTCGACCGCCTGACCCCCTGGGGCGAGCGCATCTTCAACGGCCCCAACGGCATCGCCGCCACCGCGGAGGAGGCCCCGGTCTACGGCGGCACCCCCGACCCGACCGACCCGCCCACCGAGGAGCCCACCGACCCGCCGACCGAGGAGCCCACGGACCCGCCGTCGGGTGAGTGTGAGGCGGTGTATTCGGTG
>ANAW01000315.1:0-987 GCA_000340945.1 Nocardiopsis synnemataformans DSM 44143
GGCACCTCATACATCACCGACAACAACACCTCCTCGATAATCGCCCGCAACCCACGCGCACCCGTACCCCGAATAATCCCCTGCTCAGCAATCGCGTTCAAAGCATCCGGCGTGAACTCCAACTCCACACCATCCAACTCGAACAACCGCTGATACTGCTTCACCAAAGCATTCCGCGGCTCCGTCAAAATCCGGATCAACGCCTCACGATCCAGATCATGCACACTCGTGATCACCGGCAACCGACCCACGAACTCCGGAATCATCCCGAACTTCAACAGATCCTCCGGCATCACCTCACCGAACAACGCCGAACCACCCAGCTCACCCTTGGGACGCAACACCGCGTTGAACCCCATCCCCTGCTGACCCGTCCGCGACTCGATCAACTTCTCCAACCCCGCGAACGCACCACCACAGATGAACAACACATTCGTCGTATCGATCTGAATGAACTCCTGATGCGGATGCTTCCGACCACCCTGCGGAGGCACACTCGCCGTCGTCCCCTCCAAAATCTTCAACAACGCCTGCTGCACCCCCTCACCCGACACATCCCGAGTGATCGAGGGATTCTCACTCTTACGCGCGACCTTGTCGACCTCATCGATGTAGATGATCCCCGTCTCGGCCTTCTTCACGTCATAATCAGCCGCCTGGATCAACTTGAGCAGGATGT
This sequence comes from Nocardiopsis synnemataformans DSM 44143, assembly GCA_000340945.1. Classification (GTDB taxonomy): domain Bacteria; phylum Actinomycetota; class Actinomycetes; order Streptosporangiales; family Streptosporangiaceae; genus Nocardiopsis; species Nocardiopsis synnemataformans. Next base: position 680 of record ANAW01000315.1, read on the forward strand.
TCTCCACATCCTCCCCCACATACCCCGCCTCCGTCAGCGCCGTCGCGTCCGCGATCGCGAACGGCACATTCAGGATCCGCGCCAGAGTCTGCGCCAACAACGTCTTACCCGACCCCGTCGGCCCGAGCAGCAAGATGTTGGACTTGGCGATCTCCACATCCTCCTCGCCCGGACGCTCCCCCTCCGAACGCACCCGCTTGTAGTGGTTGTACACCGCCACCGACAACGCCTTCTTGGCCTGGTCCTGACCGATCACATACGAGTCCAGGAACTCGTAGATCTCCCGAGGCTTGGGCAGAGAATCCCAG
>ANAW01000316.1:0-966 GCA_000340945.1 Nocardiopsis synnemataformans DSM 44143
CACTAGAAGCTGATTTTCCCGATGACCCACCACGTGGAGTGCCTGGCGGTGCTGGAGCCGGTCCACCCGGCCCGCCGCCACCAGGAGAGCTGACCGCGCTCTCCGCGGCCCCGGCGGGGCCGTAGGACCCCGCCGGACCGTCCCGCGCGCGGCGCCGACCGCCCGGTGCGGGGCCGGACCCGGCCCCGCACCGGCGCCGCTCACCCGCGCCTAGGGCGCCTGGCGGGGGCCCGCAGGACCGCCAGGCCCAGGGCGAGCACGGCCAGCCCCGCCCACGACACGGCGGGCAGGCGCTCACCGACCACCACCACGCCCAGCAGCGCGGCCACGGCGGGCTCGGCCAGGGTCAGGGTGGTGGCCACCGAGGCGGGGGTGTTGCGCAGCCCCTGCCCGAACAGCCGGTAGGCCAGGAACACGGTGAACACCGCCAGGTGCAGGGCCACCAGGGCGCCCTCCACCGTGGCCAGCCAGGCCGTTCCGGTGGCCAGGACCACGGGCAGCACGGCGATCCCGCCGCCCGCGAACATCGTGCCCATCACGGCGTTCGAGGAGTGGCCGCGCTGGATCAGCCGCTCGGCGATGAGCGCGTAGGCGGAGTAGGACAGCCCGGCGAGCAGTGCCAGCAGCACCCCCGCGGGGTCGGCCGCGGACTGCGCCCCGGTCAGTTCCGAGCCCAGTACGAGCACGGCGCAGCCCAGCACCGCGGCCAGGGTCGCCGCGGTCCAGCGCGCCGTGGGCCCGGCCTGCCCGGTCAGCCAGGCCAGGAGCCCGGCGAAGACCGGGGCGCTGCCCAGGGTGATCACCGTGGCGACGGCGACGCCCGCCTGGGCCACCGCGGGGTAGAAGGCCAGCGGGTACCCGGCCACGGCCAGGGCGCCCAGGGCGAGAGACCACCGGGTGGCACGGTCGCCCCGGCGCACCAGGGCCGGGGAGCCGCGCCCGGTGAGGAACAGCAGCAGGGCGCCC
>ANAW01000317.1:0-941 GCA_000340945.1 Nocardiopsis synnemataformans DSM 44143
GCGGGGTCGGGGGTCTCCACGAGGGTGTTGCGCGCCCCGCCCGCCAGCCACGGCATGAGGAAGACGTGCATCTGCGCGCTGTGGTAGAGCGGCATGGCGTGCAGGGGCTCGTCGTCGGCGGACAGGTCCAGGCCCGCCACGCAGGACAGGTACTCGTGCACGAGCGCCCGGTGGGTCATCATCGCGCCCTTGGGGCGGGAGGTGGTGCCGGAGGTGTACAGCAGCTGCACCAGGTCGGTGTCGCGGACCTCGGCGTCCAGCTCGGGCACCGGTCCGTCCAGGCTGTCGGCGAGCAGCGAGCCGGGGCCCTCGCGCAGCTCCAGCACCTGTTCCACCCCGGTCTCGGCGCGCAGCGCGTCCACGGCCGAGCGCAGGGCGGGATCGGCCAGGACGATGGTGCTCCCCGACTGCTCCAGCAGGTAGGCCAGTTCCTCCCCCTGGAGTGCGAAGTTGACCGGCACGTGGACCAGCCCCGCCCGGGCGCAGGCCAGGAACCCGATGAGGTAGGCGTCGGAGTTCCTGCCGTAGGCCGCGACCCGGTCGCCCCGGACGGCGCCGAGGCCGAGCAGGCGTGCGGCGGCGCGGGTGACCGCGGCGTCCAGGCCGGCGTAGGTCCAGGTGCGTCCGCCGAAGACCAGCGCGGTACGCCCGGGGGTGCGTGCCGCGCTGCGCCGGAGGATGTCGTCCACGGTGCTGGATGTCGTCGAACCGGTCATGTCCTGCTCTCCCGCCCGTCGGTACGGCCCCTGGGGCCGTCGGCAGCACCCATCCTGTGGCGCACGGGCCGCACTGGCAACACCCGGCGGAGGACGGGGCGGTGCGTCCGTACGGCTGAACCCTTGCCACTGCGGATCCCACGGCCCTACCTCTCCTTCGCGAGAGTGCCACCGGCTTCAGCCGGCGGGTGAACCGCCCGTCACGAAACGTCACACCCCCGCGCT
>ANAW01000318.1:0-916 GCA_000340945.1 Nocardiopsis synnemataformans DSM 44143
GCGGTGCATCTGGTTCATCCGGCGCAGCGCGTCGCGGCCCTCACCCGGTTCGAACCCGTGCCGCATGATGTTGCTGAGGATCAGCGCGGTGTCGTCGTAGCGCTTCTGGGTGCTGCCGGTGAACTCGTTGGTCCGGCCCAGGAGCTCGCCGATGCTGGGCACGGCGTAGGTGCGGTACAGGGCGATGCCCAGCGCCCGGCCCATGTCCCAGGGGAACTCCTGGGAGTTGAGGATCTGCATGATCCGTACGCAGTCGGCCTCGTGGTCCAGGTGGTGGATCTCGTCTCTGAGGTCGAAACGCTTCATCTGCGGTTCCTTCGGGGAGAGGGGGGTCGGTCGGGGCGGGGGATGGGGACGGGGGCGCGAGGGGCGCGCGTGGGACGGGGACGCGGGGAACGTACTGCGGGCCCGGGGAGGCCCGGGAGGCCGGGGAGACCGCTACGTGCCGGAGTCCTCCTCGGAGATCGGTGCGGACGCCTCTCCGGGAGCCTTCCCAACCGCCGGTGCGACCGCCTGGTCCGGCGCGGGCACGCGGGCGCCCGTGGCGGCGACCTCGCGGGTCGCCATGCCGTGCGGGACCGGGCAGCCCCGGGGGAAGGTGCCGATCCGGGACGGGTCGTAGCCCCGGGGGTAGCTGCGGATGTTGGGGCTCATCCTGGCCCAGCGCGGCTCCCGGCGCGGCGGCATCAGGCGCACCACCCGGGCGCGCAGCCTCAGCGCGCCCGCGCTCAGCCGCCGCCAGGCGGCCGGGGGCTCGGGGTAGCCGAAGGCGCGGATGAGCCGCTCGTCGAGCAGGGCCCTGGTGAAGGGGCGCACCAGCGGCCGCTGCCAGGCCGGGTAGAAGTCCACCATCAGCCCCAGGGTGGCGTCGGAGACGGCCCGGCCGCCCTCGGTGTAGGCGAAGTGCTCGCGCTCG
>ANAW01000319.1:0-892 GCA_000340945.1 Nocardiopsis synnemataformans DSM 44143
GTGTGGGCCCTGCTCGCGATGTGCGTCGTCCTCCTCGTCCCCCGCCGGGGCTGGTCCTGGTTCCCCGCGGTGCTGCGCAGCCCCCGCCGCCTGCTGCCGGTCGCCGCGGCGGCGGTGCTGATCTCCGTCAACTGGTGGGGGTTCATCTACGCGGTCTCCACCGAGCAGACCCTCCAGGCCTCGCTCGCGTACTTCATCAACCCGCTGATGTCGGTGTGCCTGGGGGTGATGCTGTTCTCCGAGCGGCTGCGGGCCCTCCAGTGGGCGGCGGTCGGCCTCGGCGTCCTGGCCGTGGCCGTGATGACCGTGGCCTACGGCGTGACCCCGTGGCTGTCGCTGCTCATGGCCTCGTCCTTCGCCGCCTACGGCGCGGTGAAGAAGTACGTGGACCTGGACGGCGTGCGGAGCCTGACCGTCGAGACCCTGGTGATGTTCCTGCCCGCGCTGGGCTTCGTGGTCCACCTGGAGGCCACCGGGGCGGGAACCGCGTTCTCGGTGTCGGCGGGCCACACCGCCCTGCTGGTCGGCAGCGGCTTCGTGACCGCCCTGCCGCTGCTGCTGTTCGGCGTGGCCGCGCGCCAGATCCCCCTGAGCGTCATCGGCATGCTCCAGTACATCGCCCCGGTCATCATGTTCTTCGTCGGCTGGCTGGTGCAGGGCGAGGAGATGCCGCCCGCCCGCTGGCTGGGCTTCGCGCTGGTGTGGCTGGCGCTGTGCGTGTTCGTCGTCGACCAGGTCCGCGACGCCCGTTCCCGGCCCAGGTCGCGCGCCTCCGACCGGGCCGGGGAGCAGCCGGAGGGACAGCCCGGGGAGCAGGCCGGGGAACAGGCCGAGAAGCAGGCCGAGGACCCCGGCGAGCAGCGGCGGCGGGCGCCCGGGCGGCCCCGGAAGC
>ANAW01000320.1:0-796 GCA_000340945.1 Nocardiopsis synnemataformans DSM 44143
TGCCGACCTTGACGCCGACGGCCTCCAGGGCTTCCTTCTTGGCGGCGGCCGTGCCCGAGGAGCCCGAGACGATCGCGCCCGCGTGGCCCATCGTCTTGCCCTCCGGAGCGGTGAAGCCCGCCACGTAGCCCACCACGGGCTTGGTCACGTTGTCACGGATGAACTCCGCCGCACGCTCCTCGGCGTCCCCGCCGATCTCACCGATCATCACGATCACATCGGTGTCCGCGTCGGCCTCGAACGCGGCCAGGGCGTCGATGTGCGTGGTCCCGATGATCGGGTCCCCGCCGATGCCCACCGCCGAGGAGAAACCGATGTCGCGCAGCTCGTACATCATCTGGTACGTCAGCGTCCCGGACTTGGACACCAGCCCGATCCGGCCCGGCTTGGCGATGTCGGCCGGGATGATGCCCGCATTCGACTGGCCCGGCGTGATGAGCCCGGGGCAGTTGGGGCCGATGATGCGGGTCCTGTTGCCCTGGGCCTTGGCGTGCGCCCAGAACGCGGCGGTGTCGTGCACCGGGATGCCCTCGGTGATGACCACGGCCAGACCGATGCCGGCGTCGATGGCCTCGAAGACCGCGTCCCGGGAGAACTTGGGCGGGACGAAGATGACGGTGACGTCGGCGCCGGTGGCGGCCATGCCCTCGGCCACGGTGCCGAAGACGGGGACCTCGGTGCCGTCGAAGTCGGCCTTCTGTCCGGCCTTGCGGGGGTTGACGCCGCCCACGATGTTGGTGCCCGAGGCGAGCATGCGCCGGGTGTGCTTGGTGCCCTCAGAGCCCGTCATGCCCTG
>ANAW01000321.1:0-795 GCA_000340945.1 Nocardiopsis synnemataformans DSM 44143
CGCGAGTCCGACGACCCCCAGGTGCGGGCTTCGGTCAGGGGGCGGCGGGTGATCTCGCTGTCGACCAAGCACCGTATCCGCGCGACTCTGCGGAGTGCGTTGTCCGAAGCCGTCAGGCGTCCGGATCTGCCGGTGTCGGTGAACATCGCCTCGCACGTACGGTTGCCCTCGTGTCCGAGGAAGCGTCCGCTGGTATGGACACCCGACCGGGTGCGCCAGTGGGCCAAGGACGAGACCGTGCCCGGAGAGGTCATGGTGTGGACCCCGGAACAGACTCGCACCTTCCTGATACACGCAAGGAAGTACCCGTGGCTGTATCCGATGTTCCACCTGATCGCCGTCAAAGGCCTACGGCGAGGAGAAGCGGTCGGGCTGCCCTGGTCCAACACGAGGTTGACCGACGGGCAGATCGACATCCGTGTTCAGGTGGTCCAGTTGGCCTGGGAGACGATCACCTCCACCCCGAAAAGCGCGGCAGGCCAGCGCACCATCACCCTGGACGCCGACACCATCAAGGTGCTGCGGGCCTGGAAGCGATTCCAGAACGAGGCCCGTCTCAAGGCCGGGGCGGAGTGGACGGACAGCGGCCTGGCCTTCACCCGCCAGGACGGTTCGGGGTGGCACCCTGGGCAGGTCAGTGACTGGTTCCTGCGCATCGCCAGGGCCGCCGGGCTGCCGCCGATCACGTTGCACGGGCTCCGCCACGGAGCTGCCTCGCTGGCGTTGGCCGCCGGGACGGACGTGAAGATCGTGTCCAGCGAGCTGGGGCACGCGACCACGCACTTCACCCAAGAC
>ANAW01000322.1:0-768 GCA_000340945.1 Nocardiopsis synnemataformans DSM 44143
GCGCTCCGTGACGACGGTGCGCCGGAGTTCCGCGAAGAATCCTGGGCGGGCGCGCGAGCGGGGCCGTCGCGCGCCATGCCGTTGTCGTCACAGCGGGGTTTTTCCCCGTGCTGGGCCGTTCGGGAAGTCAGTCCTCCATCGCGATCGCGGTGACATCGATGTCGATGTCGAACGGCAGGTCCGTCTTCAGCCGGTCGCGGACGATCGTCTTGGCCACGTAGCTCTTCGTGGTCTCGTCGAGCTCGTAGACGTGAATCGCCGTGCGCTCTCCCTCGTCCTCGACCCGCCAGAAGTGCGGGATACCCGCTTCGGCGTACTTCTTCGGCTTGACCTCCCGGTCCCGGAACTGCGACTCGGAGGACACCACCTCGACCGCGAGGACGACGTCCTCCGGAGCGACGTGGGTGCGCCTGCGCCGTTCGGCGAGTGGTTCCGACGATCGGCGGTAGACGACGACGTCCGGCTCCGGGCGCTGGTGCTTGCCCAGTTTCACCGTCATCTCCTGGATGACCGAGAAGCCCTCGGGCGCGGCGAGACGGAGCTCGTGCATAAGGGTGTACATGGCTTCGCCGTGGAACCACGTGTGGGGGGACATCACGATGAGCGCTCCGTCGATGAGTTCCATCCGGGGCACTCCCGGGGGAAGGTTGTCCATGTCGTCGGCGGTCCAGCCGCCGGGCGGGGGCATGAACCAGTCGGGGAGCGGCTCAGCGGTCATCGAATCCTCCCGGGTCGATTCCTGAGCCCATGCTAATGCGGTCGTCGTCG
>ANAW01000323.1:0-755 GCA_000340945.1 Nocardiopsis synnemataformans DSM 44143
CTGCTGCCCCCCGCCCTCCAGGGCGGCGGGGAGACCGTCTCCCCCGCGCCCCAGGAGACCACGGAGCCGACCGAGTCCACGGAGACCGCCGAGCCGGTCGAGACCGAGACCACCGAGCCCGTCGCTCCGGGAGACGGCGACGTGTTCTCCCTCAACGTCGGTGACTGCTTCATCGAGGAGGAGATGAACACCGCGCTCTTCAGCGAGGGGGTCAGCGAGGTCCCGCTGGTGGACTGCGCCGAGGAGCACGACTCGGAGTTCTTCTACTCCCACCAGATGACCGATGCCGAGTACCCCGGCGAGGACGCGACGATGAGCCAGGCCGAGGAGCTCTGCACCGGCGAGGAGTTCACCAGCTTCATCGGTGTCGAGTACGCCTACTCCGAGGTCTACGCGGGCCACCTCTACCCGACCCAGCAGAGCTGGGACATGGTCGGTGACCGCGAGATCATCTGCTACGCGACCACCTCCAACACGGGTGAGATGGTCACCGGCACCCTTGAGGGCGTCAACCGCTGAGCGCCGGGGACCGCGGGGCCCTGACCCCACCCCGCCCTCCCCCTGTCGCTCTCTCCTGAGGCACCACGTGTGACGCGTGTGCCCGGAACGCAACAGAACCTGATTCTTCCGGACCTGGGACAAAACCTTCTTCAAGTCCCGGGCATCTGGATATGTGTCGCCGATCCCGTCCCCCATCGGCACCAGTACCGAACGATCCAGTGGAGTTCCCCATGCTGTCCGAAACACGCCGCCCG
>ANAW01000324.1:0-751 GCA_000340945.1 Nocardiopsis synnemataformans DSM 44143
CGCGTATGCCGTTGGACCCGAACATGTCCGACTCCTCACGCGATGCCATCAAGGTCCTCACCGGCATCAAGGTCCCCCGCGCAGGCCTGTACCAACTCGGCCGCGCCTCCGAGATCTACGCCGCCCTGACCCAACGCCTCCAACACCTCGAAGAACTCCTCGCCCTCAGCCGCTCCCACGCCCGACGCCACTTCGACGGCAAAACCGCCGACTACTACGAACGCTCCCTGGACCAGTTCACCAAAGGCGAGAACAACTACGTCGGCTCCGCCCAGGACAACTCCACCGTCATGTCCACCGAGCTCTTCAAAGCCCGGGCCAACGTCGAGTACATGCACATGATGGTCATCGGCCAGTTCATCCAACTCCTGGTCGAGATCGCCTGGGCCATCGCCACCGCCAAGTTCACCTTCGGCGCCTCCCTCAAGTGGATCCCCGTCTTCAAGGCCATCCGCAGCCTGGCCATGCGCCGCATCCTGACCTGGCTCGCCTTCACCGTGCCCAGCCACCAGATCATCAGCCAGATCTTCGCCAGCATGAACAGCATCATCCAACGCATCCAGATCGGACGCGGCACCCGCCACCACGAAGACAAAAAACTCACCCAAAGCGCCCACACCGGCGCCGCCGCCGAAGGCCTGCTCTCCGCCCTCTTCTCCGCGGGCCTGGACACACTCTTCGCCAAAAACCTCACCGACCTGCTCAACCACGGCCTCAAAGACCTCAACGACCTCCCCGACCCCCCACCCCT
>ANAW01000325.1:0-745 GCA_000340945.1 Nocardiopsis synnemataformans DSM 44143
TCAGAGGCTGCGGGCGGTGATGTCGCCGTGGGAGGTGGTGGCGTGGATGTGGAGGGTGGTCTCCCCGTCGTTCTTGAGGGCGTTGTGGATGCGGCCGTGGGGGGTGCCCGCGTCCAGGGAGGCGGAGACGTCGGGGGCGGCGCTGATGGTGATGTCGCCGGACTGGGTGGTCAGTTCGACGGTGCCGGATGTGGCGTGGGCGATGTCGATGTCGCCCTTGGCGGTGCTGATCTGGGCGGGGCCGTTCAGGTGGCCGATCCGGATGTGGCCGTCCTGGAGGGTGAGGTGGGCGTTGGCGGTCTCGTCGAGCTTGACGGGGCCCTGGGCGGCTTCGTAGGTGACGTTTCCGAGGCGTCCGACGCCGCGTAGTTCGGCGCTGGCGGCCGTGGCCTGGAGGTGGGAGCCGGTGGGCAGTTGGATGGTGATCTCCACCGTTCCGGAGGGGCCGAGGGCCTGGTTCTTGGGGGTGGGGGCCTGGATGCGCAGGATGTCGTCGTCGTGGGTGATGGTGGTCTGTTCGGCGGCCTTGACGTCGCGGTTCTTGGCGGGGTCGGCGGGCTGGATGTGGACGGTGGTGTCGGTGCGGTCGGCGGCGATGAGTTGGATGCGTGCGGAGGGGATGTCCAGGACGGTGGTGATGGGTGCGGGGGTGGGGAGGGTGTGCATCGTGTTTTCCTTCGTCTTGGGCGGCGCTGGTGCGGCTCGCTGTTTCTGATGATGGAAAAGCTACGTTGCATTCATGGTT
>ANAW01000326.1:0-735 GCA_000340945.1 Nocardiopsis synnemataformans DSM 44143
GCCTGGAGCGTGTCCAGCCGGAGCCGGCCCAGGTGCGGGGCGAGGTAGGTGCGGATGTGCCCGGCGTAGGAGGCCCGGGTTCCCGCGGCCAGATCGGGCTTGCCCTTCAACCACTCCCCCAGCCATGCGGCGAGGGTGGGTGGTTCGGTGCGCACGTCCACCGCCATCGCGACCCGCTTGCGCACCTCTTCCAGGTCGGGGAGTGGGCGGCGTTGTTTCAACGCCGCCTGGATCAGGTCAGCGATCTGTATCTCGACCGTGGGGTCCTTCTCCGCCAGACCGATGAGCACTTTGACGTGCTCCAGTCCTTTCCGGGCTTCCTCCTGGGAGGGCAGGCCGACGCGGCGGGCTTGGCGGCGCCCGCCCTCACTGGTCGGGGGAAGCTCGTACTGAAACGCCCACGCCCCATGGGAGGGGTTCCAACCTCCGCTTCGGCGTTTGAGCTGCGGACACCTCACTCCCAACGCCCTGCCGGTGTTCTCGTCGCGGCATCCGCACCGTTTGAACGTGGACCCCTCACGCGCGGCCATGCACGGCCTCACCTTCGTCTCGCTTCCCACGCACACCACATCCGCTACACCCGGCAAACACCGGCAGCGAGCCGACCTCGGCCACGGTGACCGGAGTGCTCACTCCCACCTGGCTCACCTGCCCACCACCTTTGAACTGCGCGGATACGGCGTACGGCCCCGCGTGTGGCGGGGCACCACGCATCCACGCTCGACCTCGTAGAGG
>ANAW01000327.1:0-694 GCA_000340945.1 Nocardiopsis synnemataformans DSM 44143
GGAACTCGCTGGCGGCCCAGCCCTCGGCGAGGACCATCTCCAGGGCGATGCCCTTGGGGTCGCCGGTGAAGACGGGAGTCTCCTCCTCCTCTTCCTCTTCCTCTTCCTCCTCCTCGATGTCGCTTCCCTCGACCTGGGCCGTCAGGACCCCTTCGGTGAGGGCCGCGTCACGCTGCTCCTGAGCCTGGCTGCGCAGGGTCTGGAGTTCTTCCTGGGACAACTGCTCGGAGAAGAACGCCTCCTCCCCGGCTTCGGTGTCGGCGGCGGGTTCCTCGGTCTCCGGAATGGCGGCGCTGGCCACCGTGTCCGGATCGAGGTCATCATCCGCGAACGCGGTGACGGCGAAGGTCGCACCCGCGACGAGAGTCGCCGCACCGACCGCCGCCGTACTACGCAGCGACATTCGGTTGATTAGCACGATTGCCTTTCCCAAGAGGGGGTTATTGGCAGGGAAAGCCCTATTAATACCAGTTGTTGGACTGGGAGTGGGACCAGGCGCCGCAGGGGTTCCCGTAGCGGTCCTTGATGTAGTCGATGCCCCAGGCGATCTGGGTCGCGGGGTTGGTCTGCCAGTCGGAGCCGTGGGAGGCCATCTTGTCGCCGGGCAGGGCCTGCGGAATGCCGTAGGCGCCCGAACTGGCGTTCTCGGCCGTGTGGTTCCAGTTGCTCTCCTTCTGCCACAGGGGTTCGAGGC
>ANAW01000328.1:0-506 GCA_000340945.1 Nocardiopsis synnemataformans DSM 44143
CCGTCCGTGTGTTCCACCGTCAGTTCGCCTCCGCTGTCGGTCACGCGCTCGCGCAGGGTGGCCAGTCCCCGCAGCCGGGTGGGCGGTTCCTGGGAGGCGCCGTCGTTGACGATGCGGATGCCGGTCTCGGTCAGGGTGATGCGCACCTGTTCGGCCTGGGCGTGGCGCAGGATGTTGGTGGTGGTCTCGCGCAGCACCTGTCCCAGCAGCTCGCCCGCGCCCGGGGCGGCCTCGGCCCGGCGGTCCACGCGCACGTCGATGTCGGCGGCCTCGAAGAGGTTCTTGGCGTTCTCCAGCTCCGCGGACAGGTTCAGGCGCCGTTGGGCGTAGGCGAGCTCGCGGGTCTGGGTGATGGTGTCGCCGACCAGGGCCTGGATCTCGCCGAGTTCCTCCTCGGCCCGGTCGGGTGCGGTGCGCACCAGTTTGCGGGCCAGCGCGGTCTTGAGCTTGACCACGTGCAGGGTGTGGCCCTGGATGTCGTGCAGGTCGCTGGCGAAGCGCATGCG